>JAHRVZ010000400.1 GCA_019090405.1 Paracoccaceae bacterium | reverse complement strand
GTGATGTCGACCGACGGATATTACGCCAGTATCAGGCGCAACCAGACCTGACGACAAACGAGCTGGCGGATCGTTGTAACCTGACCTCTGCCACATGTTGGCGACGGCTGGAAAAGATGCAGGCTGCCGGGATTATTCTTGGGCAAGAGGCGGTGATCGACTGGGCCGCATTGGGCTATGCTGTCGAAGTCAGCCTGCGGGTGACGCTTGATAAAACCCAGCCGCGTGCATTTGACGAATTTGTCGCCGCTGCGCGACTGATCCCCGAAGTGCTGGAAATCCAGACCTTTCTGGGTCGGGTCGACGTGCGCCTGTCAGTAATTGCGCGCGACATGGCGCAATATCAGGACGTTTATCGCGGTCGTATTCTGACGCTGCCCCATATCGCCGATATCGAGGCGCTGATGCATATTGCCCGCCTTAAAAGCAACGAGACGTTGCCGATATGATTGATCTGGACGCCACAGACCGGCGCATTTTACTTGCGTTGTCTCAGGACGCGACCCAAAGCGCCGGGGCATTGGGGCGGCGGTTTGAATTGTCGCAACCCGCAACATGGCGGCGTATCAAACGACTGCAGGATGCGGGTGTGATAAAGGGGCGGCGCCTGCGCCTGAACGCCGAGGCACTGGGATTTGGCGTGACCGTATTTCTAGGCGTCAAACTGGCCCGCAAAGGCCATGTAAACCTTGCCGATTTTGAACGCGCTGTCAGCGCCATTCCCGAGGTGCAGACGGTTGAGCATGTGCTGGGTATGTATGACTATCGCTTGCGTGTCGTGGCCCGTGATCTGCCCGATTTTGAACGCGTTCTGCGCCGCCGGATCATGACGCTTCCGGGGGCGGGTGAGGTCGAAGCAAATGTTTTGCTCAGCGAAGAACGCCTGTCCGGGCCAATCGGGACCGATTAGCGAAAATTCCTTTGCCATTCCCCCATCGGGCACGTTAACTCAATGACAATTCCCAATTAGGAGACTGCCATGCCTGCGTTGCTTGACACTATTGACCCCACGGGGCTGGAAGAATTTTCGGTGGTGTTCACCGACCGCTCTTTGAACCACATGTCCGCTACATTTGGGCAGGTGATGCGTGACATCTCGGGGATGTTGAAAGACGTCTATAAGGCGGATGCAGTTGCGTTGATCCCCGGTGGCGGCACTTACGCGATGGAGGCGGTCGCGCGGCAATTTGCCAAAGACGCCAAGGTATTGGTGGTGCGCAATGGCTGGTTTTCCTACCGTTGGAGCCAGATATTGGAAACCGGCGGAATATCGGCCAGCGCCACAGTGATGAAAGCGCGCCAGACCGGCAATTCCAGCCCGTCCCCCTTTGCACCGGCCCCGATTGACGAAGTTGTGGCCGCAATCCGCGAGGGACGGCCTGACATGGTGTTCGCTCCGCACGTTGAAACCGCATCTGGCGTGATTCTGCCGGATGACTATGTATCTGCCATGGCCGCCGCCGCGCATGAGGTTGGCGCGTTGATGGTGCTGGATTGCATCGCCTCAGGCTGTGTCTGGGTTGATATGGCCACCACGGGCGTGGATGTGCTGATCTCGGCCCCGCAAAAGGGCTGGAGTGCATCGCCAAGTGCCGGTCTGGTGATGATGTCCGCACGCGCCGAGGCGCGGCTTGAGCAAACCAATTCCGACAGCTTTGCGATTGATCTGAAGAAATGGCGTCAGATCATGGTGGCCTATGAAAACGGCGGTCATGCGTATCATGCGACTATGCCGACGGATGCGCTGCGGGCGTTTCGCGATACGATGCTGGAAACGCGGGACTATGGGTTTGAAAAACTACGCGATGCGCAATGGGCGCTGGGCATCGGTGTGCGTGCGATGCTGGCCGACAAAGGCGTAGTATCTGTGGCCACCGAAGGGTTCGGTGCGCCGGGGGTAGTGGTCAGCTATACGACGGATGGCGACATTCAAAACGGCAAGAAATTCGCCGCTTTGGGTATGCAAATTGCCGCCGGAGTGCCGCTTCAATGTGATGAACCGGCGGATTTTCAGACCTTTCGATTGGGGTTGTTTGGGTTGGATAAACTGTATGATGTTGATGCCACCTTGGCGCGGTTGAAGGTAGTGTTGGATCAGGTGCTTTAGGGCACGGTCCTAGCCTTGTTTACACCCAACCCCATCCGCATCAGCGTGTGGCGCACCGGGGCCATCGAATACAGCGTATTCAACCCCGCCGCGCGTACATCGCGTAAAGGGCGCGCGCTGACCATTGAGGCGCGGTTAAGCAGATCAATGCCTTGCACCCGCAGCTTTACATCGCGAATACGGGCTTTGTGATAGGCGTTAAGCATCGCGGCGCTGCCCAATTCATGGGTTCCGGCCAGCTCTAGCAAGGCGCGCAGATCGCCCAGTGACATGTTCAGCCCCTGTGCCCCGATCGGCGGCACCACATGCGCGGCCTCAGCCATCAGCGCCAGTCGCTGAGCGGATAACCGATCCGCCGATTGCGTAATGATCGGCCACAAAGTCCGGCGTGAGGCCAATTTCAATGGGCCAAGGATGCCACAGGACCGTTCATCCAGCGCAGCCTCAAAGGCGTCAGTGTCCAAAGCCATCAATTCCGCCGCAACAGGCCCACGTTCCATCCAGACCACTGCCGAAGACGGTGAACCCTGATAATCCGGCAATGGTACAAGGGTGAATGGCCCGCCGCTGCGATGAATTTCGGTCGAGACATTTTCATGCGCAATCGGGTGGGTCACGGCAAAGGCCAGCGCCTTTTG
>JAHRVZ010000454.1 GCA_019090405.1 Paracoccaceae bacterium | reverse complement strand
TCTCAAGTTCGGCCTCTAGACGGGATACGTCGGCCTGACGCACGGCAACGTCGCGTTTTTCATCCCAGTTGGACAGCACGGCCAGAATTTCGTTGGCTTCGACCCAGTCGCCTTCTTCGACATCAACCTGAATAATTTCTCCGTCGGTGCGGGCCCGGACTTCGGCGCGGTCAAGCGGCTGGATAATAAATTCGCCGCCCACTTCCATGGAATAGGGTCGCGTAAAGCCAAAAATCAGACCCGCCAGCACCAGCAACCAGAAAATGCGCCGGAACCACGACCCACGGGCGCGACTGGCCTGCGGTCCCACGCGCAGCACACGGTCAAGATCACCCTGCGCACGCGTCGGAGGAATTGGTTCGGCTTTCTGCGGCAGTTTTTGCTTTTGTCTCCGCTTCGCCGGCAAATTTGATTGCGATCGAATGGCAAGCGGCCCAGGAGCCGGTACTGGTACAAGTTCTTTGCCAGGTGTCGAACTAGGTGTCGAACTGGGTGTCGAACTGGGTGTCGAACTGGGTTTCGGGGCTGGTGTGTTTTGTGTTTTGTCTTCGGTTTTATCGCCATCCGGGCTGCTTTTCGGCGCGGCGTCCGCTGTTTGCGAAACCTCGGCATCTGTCGTTTCATCACGATCAGGAACACTATCAACCCTGTCACTATCGGCGCTGTCACTATCAACGCTGTCCTTCTCGCTGATAGTGGGCGGGTCCAGAGAAAGTAAATCCTCTAAAGCAGAGGATATCTCTTCGACGTCTTCTTCGCTCTCGGGGTCGTCAAATGCTAAAAGAGCCTCAAGCATATCCGCGGCGGCGCGCTCGGCGGCTTCTTCTGAAGCACCTGTCGGACCTTCGCTTTGGCTGGCGTCATTTGCAGCGGATTGACGGTCATTCTGCGCCCGGTTATCTTTATTCTTTGCATTGGAATTGCGATTATGATTGCTTGAATTCATATCGTTTTCGCTCATTTCTTATGTCGCGCGCGGGTGAATTTATCTGGGGCTGTGTTAGCCAAAAGAGGCTCGCCCTGCGCTGCCTGTACTGCTTTTTATCTTACTATATCTAATCTCGTCTAACCGCCAGATTTCGCTTTTGTTTGCGGGGTGTATTTTTGCCGACACCTGCGCCTCGATTTGCTTTGGAAGATTTTCGCGACAGCACCCGACTGATCAGAAAGGATATGACGACCGCAATCAGGAAGCAAAAAATCAACACGCCCGCACCCTGAAACTGTCGTTCAAGACCCGACGCGACGACGGACAACACAGAGTAAATCAACACGGCAGTAAAGGTGATCGCGGCGAGCGCAAACAGCACCATCACCGTTTTGGCGCGGGGATCCAACCCAGAGGGCGTCGGTCTACGCGTGGCAATCATATACATCAACTGAAGAGAGTCGCGGTAAAGCGTTGGTTTTTTAAGCCGTGCACAAAGCCATTTGCTGCCATCAAGAGGCAGCAACGGGTTGGCGACGAATAAGAACGAGGAAAACCCCGTGATGCCCAACGCAAGAAAGATTTCCGAAGCGCCGCTTCCGGTCCGTCGGGTTATAGCCCAGACCAGAATTCCGACCGCGAAAAGAATGATTTTGGCCAACAGCGTAGAGGCATAACAGGTTTTCTTTTGCACCAACTCAAGATTTTTAATCGGGCGTCGGTCGACAAAGAACCTTGGCAGCAGGCCAAATAGCAGTGTAATCCCAAACCCCTGAGAGTTGACCCGATAGTAGCTCATGACTGTGCCAACTGCGAGTTTACTGGCCAGATTGCTGGTCAATAATCCAAGCAGGATGCTTTCCCAAAAGCTGAGTTTGAACAGCAGACGGCTGATATGCGCCAGCATTTCATACCAATTGAAAATCGCCGCAATGCCCGCAAAGATGGCAAACGGCCAAATGAGTATTGCAAGCCAGCGAACAGGCGCAAGGTTGGCGGCAAAGAACTGGAACATCCGGGTTGGGTTGAACCAAATCCATGTAAACGGCTGACTTGGCTTTTTATCAGTCATATTGCGTTATCCACTTTTGGCCCGATACGGTTTGCTCTGGCATCGGAAAACTGCTGCTGTCTTGACGCTCATTCAGGCACATTACCCTTTCATGTTGCGGCCGCAGGACTGCAATAACAGAAATATAACGACCTGCCGGAATCATTGTTCTTGAATAGCTTACACCCTCAAATGCCATGCCCTAAAAGCCATGTCACCGTCGATCGCACATAAACATTTAATATGGCTTTCTGAAGGCTTAACCCTAATTTGGTGTCTGAATGTAATATACAATATTCAGCAAAAATATGGAACATTGCAGTCAATTTGCGGCCTTTGGCTTGGGCCAGTAGTGAGTCGACCACACAGCAATTGGGCTGCTACTAAAACGGCGCAGGTAAATCACCTGAATGATTCTTAGGTAGAGGCTTTATGATATTTGGGCGACTAGGCAGGGTTTTTCTGATCCCTGCGCGGATTTCGGGACTGTTTCAGCGATATACAGCCCGGCATTTACAGGTATCTGGTCTGGCGCAGGTGATTTTGGGTCAAAAAGACCAGAAAATCGGCGAGATCGAGCAGCTTCAGATTTCAGAAGGCCGTTTGCATCTGAAAGGGTGGTGCAGGGCCGATCAGGTTGAATTGTATTTGGGCGATGCTCAGATCGGCCAGTGGCTTGGACGCCCAGAGACAACCAACAAAGCGGCTTTTGAACTGAAACTGCCGTTGCAGGACGGCCCGGCATCACTGCATCTGCACAAAGAGGGGCAGACGTTCAGTGTTCCGGTTTCGGTTCCCCCTCAATTTTGGGCAAGACAGCGATTAAGGCTGCGCTTTATGCGGGATCTATTGCGGTCGGTCCCCGGCATTGTCGGCTGGATGATAACAAAGGATCGAAAGTACCGAACCCGGATCAAACGAATACTGGACCTGAGGCAAGAGGTCGAAACCCGGCCAGTGCGGGAAGATTTATTTCGCAGTGAGTTGCCGTCTGACCTGTCGACTTTGTCAGATACTATCAGCCTGATTTTACCAGTTTATAACGCTTTTGATTTGCTGCCCGAGGTTTTGGCCCGTGTGTTGAAACACACTGACCTGCCCTATCGGCTGCTGATCTTAGAGGATTGTTCGTCTGATCCTGCGGTGCGCCCCTATTTACGCAAATGGCATGCCGGATTGTCTGCGTCAGAGCAGGCCGCGGTTACAGTGATTGAAAATCCGGAAAATCAGGGGTTTGTCGGCAGCGTCAATACCGGGCTAACCTGGGC
>JAHRVZ010000399.1 GCA_019090405.1 Paracoccaceae bacterium | reverse complement strand
CCATTGCGTTCGATCCCGGCCCGTTTGACCGTGGCCAACACGCCTGCGGCCTGTTCGCCGCCCATGACGCTGATGCGTGAATTGGGCCATGACCACAGGAACCTTGGCTGATAGGCCCGTCCGGACATGCCGTAATTTCCGGCCCCAAACGATCCACCGATCAGCATGGTAATCTTGGGCACCGAGGTTGTCGCCACCGCCGTCACCATCTTGGCCCCATGCCGCGCGATTCCTTCGTTTTCGTATTTCTTGCCAACCATGAACCCGGTTATATTTTGCAAAAACACCAATGGAATTTTGCGCTGACTACACAGTTCCACAAAATGCGCGCCCTTTTGTGCGGCCTCAGAGAACAACACACCATTATTGGCGATAATCCCAACAGGGCAGCCTTTGACATGGGCAAAACCAGTCACCAAAGTCTCGCCATAGCGTGCTTTGAATTCATCAAAGCGACTGCCATCTACCAGACGCGCAATGACCTCGCGACTGTCATATGGCGTGCGAAGATCGGCCGGAACAACCCCCAGAATTTCATCGGGATCATAAAGTGGTTCTTCAGAGGTTTGCCATTGGCTGTTCACATCCGGTGTTCGGTTCAATGACCCAACCGCGCGGCGCGCCAGCGCAAGCGCATGGGTGTCGTCCTCGGCCAGATAATCCGCCACGCCGGACAGGCGCGTGTGCACATCTCCGCCACCAAGTTCTTCGGCGCTGACCACCTCGCCCGTTGCGGCTTTGACCAAGGGCGGCCCGGCCAAAAAGATCGTCGCCTGATCGCGTACAATGATCGTCACATCCGACATCGCTGGCACATAAGCCCCGCCTGCGGTGCAAGACCCCATAACCACGGCAATCTGAGCAATGCCTTTGGAACTCATCTGGGCCTGATTATAAAATATCCGCCCGAAATGATCGCGATCCGGGAATACTTCGTCCTGATTGGGCAGGTTCGCTCCGCCGGAATCCACCAGATAGACGCAAGGCAACCGACACTCTTGCGCGATTTCCTGGGCGCGCAGGTGTTTCTTGACCGTCATCGGGTAATAGGTGCCGCCTTTTACGGTCGCGTCATTGCAAATGACCATGACCTGCTGACCATGCACAAGACCAATCCCGGCAATCACCCCGGCACCCGGAGCAGCCCCGTCATACATTCCATGCGCGGCTGTTGCTGCGACTTCAAGAAACGGGCTGCCCGGATCAAGCAGATTCGCCACCCGGTCCCTTGGCAGCATCTTACCACGCGACACATGACGCGCCCGTGATCTTTCGCCACCGCCAAGCGTCGCCGCATTGGCGGCGTCGCGGATCACGGCAAGCGACTCAAGGTGGGTCGTCGTGTTCTGCCTGAAATCCTCGGACGAGGGGATGATTTTTGATGTCAGCTTCACGTGACTTCTCCTGTTTTGCCAAAACCGGCATTAACTAACTTGGCGGCATGACACCCGGACGCTGTCGACAACACATCGCAGGCCATTTGCGTCAGCCCATTGCCCCCATCATTTCCCGCCCAATCAGCATCCGGCGAATTTCGCTTGTCCCGGCACCAATTTCCATCAGCTTGGCGTCACGGAAAATACGGCCCACAGGGTTGTCCGACAAATAGCCGGCCCCGCCCATCGCCTGAACCGCCTGATGCGCCTGTGTCATCGCGGCTTCGGACGCGTAAAGACAACAGGCCGCAGCATCCTGTCGGGTCACATCGCCACGATCACAGGCCTTGGCGACCTCATAGACATAGGCACGCGCCGAATTCATCGCCGTGTACATGTCGGCAATCTTGCCCTGCATCAACTGAAACGACCCGATCGGCTGGCCAAACTGTTTGCGTTCGGCCAGATAGGGCATGATCTCATCCAGACAGGACGCCATGATCCCGGTGCCGATGCCGGCCAACACCACACGTTCGTAATCCAGTCCCGACATAAGCACGGCAACACCGCGCCCTTCTTCACCAAGCACATTCTCAAACGGCACTTCGACATCATCAAAAATCAACTCGGCGGTGTTTGAGCCGCGCATCCCCAGCTTGTCAAAATGCGGTGATGTGGTGAAGCCTTTGAACTCTTTCTCGATCAGAAACGCGGTGATCCCGCGACTGCCTGCGTCCGGGTCGGTTTTGGCATAAACCACCAAAGTATCCGCATCCGGACCATTGGTGATCCAGTATTTATTGCCGTTCAGCCGGTAATGATCGTTGCGCTTTTCCGCGCGCAGAGTCATCGACACGACGTCTGAACCGGCACCCGCCTCGGACATTGCCAAAGCACCCACATGCTGGCCTGAAACCAGACCGGGCAGGTATTTCGCCTTTTGCTCGGGTGAACCGTTCAGCTTGATCTGGTTCACGCACAAATTGGAATGTGCGCCATAGGACAATGAAACCGACGCGCTGGCCCTTGCCACCTCTTCCACGGCGACGGTATGGGCCAGATAGGACATGCCAGCACCGCCGAATTCTTCGGGAACGGTGACACCCAGCATCCCCAGTTCGCCCATTTCAACCCACAATTCGGATGGAAATTCGTTGTTGCGGTCGATATCTGCCGCCATCGGGCGCACGCGGTCCTGTGCCCAGCGATGCACCATCTCGCGCAGCGAGTTGACGTCTTCCCCTAAATCAAACTGCATCGAGGCGTTGAACATGACCGTCCCTTTCCTTTTAATGAACAAGTGTTCAATAAATCCATAGCAGCCACCTATGATTCCGTCAATCCTGTGACGAAACAACTGCGATCTGGCACCAAACAAAAAATGTAATGCGCGCTTAGCGCGCTCTATTGGATTACAACTGGCTTTGGTAAACAGCACTGACCTCGGCGCGGATGATCCGCGCGATCAATGCGCAATCGGTCAGTGAAAACGTCAACGGCACCCGCATATCAACGATTCCGGCCAATATCCGGTCACTTTCCGGCATAACCGGGGCATCGGCATAGCGCCAACTGCGATAGGTCGACGTGAACCCAACAGGTTCCTCACCGCCAAACCATTTCAGCTCAACTCCACGCGCAGCACAGCGGGCAATGACGTCGCCAACTTTATCCGCAGACCAGCCCAGCAACAGCATCTGGATGGACGAGCCGACATACTGCTCAGCCGCCTCCCGTTCTATCACCTGCAAACCCGGCGTGTCGCGCAGCCCGGCCTCGATCACCTGATAGCGTTCATTCCATCGCCCCACCTGCGCATCCAAATTGCGCAACTGCGGCCGCAAGATCGCCGCGCGCAGGTTGTCCATGCGTCCGGAAATATTGGGTGTGTCGTATTTGATCCGCTCAAACACCTCAGGGGCTGGCGATGCCAGATGCCGGTCATACAACATATATGACCCTGACAGCATCACCGCGCGCGCCGCCAGTTCTTCGTCGTCGGTGATAAGCAATCCGCCCTCGCCCGAATTCATGTGCTTATAGGTCTGGCACGAATAGGCCGCCATCGCCCCGTGCCGTCCCGACATCAGCCCATTCCAGCCGCCACCCATGGTATGAGCGCAATCTTCGATCACAATGACTCCGGCGTCATCACAGATCGCCATCAGCGCATCCATGTCACAAATATGCCCGCGCATATGGCTAAGCAGCAGCACTTTTGCCTGACCAATTTTGCCAGCTAAATCATCCAGATCAATGGTCAGCCCCTCGGTCACACCAACAAACACCACCTTGGCCCCCAGCGACGCAATCGCGCCGGGCACCGGGGCAAGCGTAAAGGCGTTGGACAGCACCGTATCAGCTGGCTTTACCCCAACCGCGCGCAGCGCAGTGGCCATACCGTAGCCACCTGACGCCACCGCCAGACAAAACCGCGCACCTGTGTAGGCAGCAAATTCCTGCTCCAGCAGAGCGGTTTCCCCAACCTCACCCTCGGCCACATTATAGCGGTGCAGCCGTCCGTGTTGCAGCACCCGCATTGCCGCTTGGATCCCGTCTTTGGGGATTGGTTCCTGTTGGGTAAAGCTGCCAGTAAATCGTTCAGTCATTCTTTGTTTGTGCGGCGCTCTTTGAGTATCGTCAAGGTCGCAAAGCGCCCAAGACGGGCTTATTGTTTCAGCCAATCAACTGACGCACGACGGCAGGCAGTTCATCAAAGTGATGAATAAGCGCCTCTGGCTTTAGCGCCGCCATATCATCGCCTGACGGCCCAAACGTGACCAGAACCGAAGGCACACCGGCATTACGTGCTGTATTGCGATCTGTATCAGAATCGCCAATCAGCACAGTTTTCGCGGGATCACCGCCCAACCGACGCGCGGCTTCGCGCAATGGGGCGGGATCGGGTTTGCGCACAGGCAAGGTGTCGGCTCCGATCAGTGATCCAAAGACATCCCGAATCCCCATGCGTTTCAGCAGCAAATCCGCCAGACCTTCGGGTTTGTTGGTGCATATCCCCACGCCATAGCCTTGCGTTTTTAAGGCCTCGACCGCCGTCATCGCGCCCGGATAAAGGACTGTGTGCAAATCAATCGCCTCTTGATAGGCCGCAAGCAGGATTGGATAATATTGATCCACCACCGCCTGATCAAACTGGCCCACACGTTCAAGTCCGCGCCGCAGCATCATCCGGCCACCACGCAAAGCGATGCCTGCATCCACAGCGGGATCAAGCAGATCGCCAAGCCCCATCTGCCGGAAACACACATTCGCCGAGGCGATCAGATCACCGGACGTGTCCGCCAAAGTTCCGTCCAGATCGAAAATTACACTGCGCATCCTGGCCCCCGGTGCTATTGCAATTGGGCGCTTTTTCGCCCGCTCATGTTGCAACCCGCAACCATGTTTGATCGCGCCACGCTTGCATGACGCTGCATAGCGGATAAAACGGGCACAGCAAAAACACAAAGAGAAAACAAAAAATGAGCACAGCTCTTGTCATTCTGGCCGCAGGCAAAGGCACTCGGATGAAATCGGACCTGCCCAAGGTGCTGCATCCGATTGCACAGGCTCCGATGCTGGTCCACGCCATGCGCGCGGGCGCCGTCTTGGACCCTGAACGCACCATCATAGTAGCCGGTCACGGCGCGGAACAAGTAACCAAAGCAGCGCAGGACTTTGATGAAGCCGCCGAGATCGTTCTGCAAAACGAACAAAACGGCACCGCCCATGCGGTCAATCAGGCACGCGAGTCCTTGTCGGGGTTTGAGGGTGACGTTGTTGTGTTGTATGGTGACACCCCATTTGTACAACCAGATACGATAAAGCGGATGCTTGCGGCGCGCGCCACCCATGATCTGGTCATTCTTGGCTTTGAGGCGGCGGACCCGGCGCGTTATGGCCGTTTGGTTGTGACCAACGAATCCCTTGAAAAAATCGTTGAATACAAAGACGCAACCAAGGCCGAGCGGGAACTGACCCTTTGTAACAGCGGCCTTGTTGCCTGTGATGCCGGGTTGTTGTTTGAATTGATTTCACAGATCAAAGACGACAACGCATCCGGCGAATATTATCTGACCGATATCGTCGAACTGGCGCGTGCCGCTGGCCACAGCACCTCGGCGGTGACTTGCGACGAATCCGAAACGCTGGGAGTGAATTCCCGTGCCGATCTGGCGACGGCGGACGCAGTGTTTCAAAAACGCGCCCGAGGCGAATTGCTGGACAATGGCGTCACACTGATGGACCCCGACACTGTGTATCTGGCCTTTGACACTTATGTTGGCCGCGATGCACTGATCGAACCCAATGTGGTCTTTGGTCCCGGCGTGACGGTTGAATCCGGCGCAACAATCCGGGCGTTTTCACATCTTGAGGGCTGCCATGTCAGTCGCGGTGCGATTGTTGGCCCCTATGCGCGCCTGCGCCCCGGTGCGGAATTGTCCGAAGACGTGCGCATCGGCAATTTTGTCGAGATCAAAAACGCCGAGATCGCCGAAGGCGCCAAGGTCAACCATCTAAGCTATATCGGAGACGCCACTATAGGTGCAAAGTCCAACATCGGCGCGGGGACCATTACCTGCAACTATGACGGCGTGATGAAGCATCAGACAACAATAGGCCAGGGCGTCTTTGTCGGCTCAAACACCATGCTGGTCGCCCCGGTCACGCTGGGGGACGAATCAATGACAGCCAGCGGGTCGGTGATCACCAAAAATGTCGAAGACGGGGCGCTGGCGATTGCGCGCGCGCCTTTGAAGATAAAATCAGGCTTTGCCAGAAAACTGTTTGAACTGCTAAGAGCGAAGAAAGCCAAATCAGACAAAGGTCAGAATTGATGTGTGGAATCATTGGTGTACTTGGCGATCACGAAGCGGCCCCAATCCTTGTCGAGGCGTTGAAACGGCTTGAATATCGCGGCTATGACAGCGCCGGGATTGCGACCCTGAACGGTGGCACGCTGGATCGTCGTCGCGCTATTGGCAAGCTGGTTAATCTTAGCGACCTGCTGGTGCATCAACCGTTGGCGGGCAAGGCCGGAATTGGCCACACCCGTTGGGCCACCCACGGGGCACCTACCGTCAGCAACGCCCATCCCCATCGCGCCGGATCGGTCGCGGTCGTGCATAACGGCATCATCGAAAATTACCGCGAACTGCGTGCGGAACTGGCGGACCATGGGGTCAACTTTGCCACTGAAACCGACACGGAAACTGTGGCCCTGTTGACCGAACACCACATGCAGCAAGGCGCCGGCCCGGTTGAGGCCGCAAACAAAACGCTGGACCAGCTTGAGGGCGCATTTGCACTGGCCTTTCTGTTTGACGGCGAAAGCGATTTGATCGTTGCGGCGCGCAAAGGGTCGCCTTTGGCCGTTGGGCATGGTGATGGCGAAATGTTTGTTGGCAGCGATGCGATTGCATTGTCGGGCATGACCGAGCAAATCACCTATCTGGAAGAAGGCGACCGAGTTGTTCTTACCCGCAACAGCCTTGAAATCCGGGACGCAAATGGCGCATTGGCCAATCGTGCGATTACCTCGGTTCAGGGCGGCACAGCCCGTATCGACAAGGCCGGGCATAAACACTTTATGGCCAAGGAAATTGCTGAACAACCCGGTGTGATTGGCGACGCGATTACCCACTATCTGCCGGCCGGTGGAAATGAGGTCATTCTGCCCGGTGACGGGCTGGATTTTTCCAAGGTCGAGCGCCTGAGCATGGTGGCCTGCGGTACTGCCTATTACGCCTGTCTCACCGCGAAGTATTGGTTTGAGCAACTGGCCAACCTGCCTGTCGAAATCGACATCGCATCAGAATACCGCTATCGCGAGCCGCCCATAACCGATGGGACCGTAGCCTTGTTTGTCAGCCAGTCCGGCGAAACCGCCGACACCTTGGCAGCATTACGTTACTGCGCTGGAAAAGCGGACAAAATTGTTTCTGTGGTCAATGTCACCGAAAGCTCGATCGCACGGGACAGTGATCTGGTCATGCCGATCCATGCCGGGGTCGAAATTGGCGTTGCCTCGACCAAAGCCTTTACCTGTCAGTTGACGGTCCTGCTGATGCTGGCACTTAAAGCCGCGCGCGATCGCGGCACGATCAGCGACAATGACATGGCCGATCACGTCGCCGCTTTGCGCGGATTGCCCACCGTTATGAATATGGCGCTGGATGAAACCGGCAAGCTGCAACAATGCGCCCAATCCCTGAGTGAATCGCACAATGCGCTGTTTCTGGGACGTGGGCGTATGTTTTCTCTGGCGCTTGAGGCTGCATTAAAATTGAAAGAACTCAGCTACATACACGCCGAAGCTTATGCATCAGGTGAACTAAAACACGGGCCTATTGCACTGATCGACAAACATATGCCCATAGTGGTTCTGGCGCCTCGGGACGAATTGTTCGACAAAACGGTGTCGAACATGCAAGAGGTCATGGCGCGCAAGGGCAAAGTCATCCTGATATCGGATGAGGCCGGCATTGCACAGGCAAAGGATGGGGTTTGGGCAACCATCAAAATGCCCACTATTCATCCGGTCCTGACGCCGATACTTTATGCAATTCCCGCGCAACTTTTGGCCTATCATACTGCGGTGGCAAAGGGTACGGATGTAGACCAACCACGCAATCTGGCGAAATCCGTAACGGTAGAATGAAACATGGCTAAACATTGTGTTAAACTTGAAACCAACCGGTGTTCTGGCACGTCAGACTGCAATGCTTGAGCAGTATCTGGACCAGATCAAGGCCCACGCCGACCCGGAACGTGCTGTCGGCATGGCCGCCTATCACAAAATGAAGCGCCCCTGCATCGGTGTGGCGAACCCGATCATCAACGATCTGACCCGCGACTGGCGGCGTGAACTGAATGTTCAGCAGCGCGTGGATCTCGCCAAGGCGCTGTGGGAAACTGATATCTACGAGGCAAGGTTGGCGGCCAGCAAACTACTGACCCAGGCACGCATTCGCCCTGATGACGCGGTGTGGGCACTGATCCAAAGCTGGTTGGCGGATTTTGATAGCTGGGCCATCGCTGATCATGCCTGTATGGCCGGGCAAAAGAGGCTGATCGCTGATCCGACGCGGCTGGACGATGTTGAACTCTGGACCCGGTCTGATCATATGTGGACGCGCCGCGCGGCATTGGTCGTCACCCTGCCCTGGACCAAACAGAACCATCCCAAACCCGTTGATCTGGAACGCCGTGACCGGATATTGGGCTGGGCCGCGTCCTATGTGCCGGATCGGGATTGGTTTATTCAAAAAGCCATTGCATGGTGGCTGCGTGATCTTAGCAAACACGATGCGCCGCGTGTGGTTGCATTTCTGGATGAACACGGCGAGGCGATGAAACCGTTTGCGCGCAAAGAGGCCGCGCGTCACATGAACAAGTCTAAAGAACAGTGACCAACGCGACACAAGTTATCCCGGAAATCTGATCCGAAAGCCCTTGCTGCTTTGGTCCTGTCACCTTAGCTATTGAGCTATGAATGCTCCGCTTATTGATCCTTTCGCCCGCGCGATTACCTATCTGCGTGTTTCTGTCACCGACAGATGTGATTTTCGCTGTGTCTATTGCATGTCGGAAAACATGACATTTCTGCCAAAGAAAGACCTTCTGACGCTGGAAGAACTGGATCGGATGTGCACGACTTTCATTGGCATGGGCGTTCATAAACTGCGCATAACCGGGGGTGAACCGCTGGTACGGCGTGGAATTATGACGTTTTTTCAGTCCATGACCCGACATCTAGACAGTGGAGCGCTAAAAGAGCTGACATTGACCACAAATGGCTCGCAGCTCGAAAAATATGCCGATGATCTTTATGCTGCCGGTGTGCGGCGGGTGAATATCTCGCTTGATACGCTGGATGAGGCCAAATTCGCCAGCATCACCCGCTGGGGCCGCCTGTCACAGGTTTTACGCGGTGTGGATGCGGCGCAAAGGGCTGGATTGCGGGTTAAAATCAATGCGGTGGCACTGAAGGGATTCAATGAACCGGAATTGCCCCAAATCACTGAATGGTGTGCCAGTCGGGATATGGATCTGACCTGGATCGAGGTCATGCCAATGGGCGATCTTGGCAATGAAAACCGGCTGGATCAATATTGGTCACTGGATGATGTCCGCGCCGAATACGCCAGACATTACACCGTGACCGAACTGGACGAAAACACCGGCGGTCCGGCACGTTATTCACGACTGGAAGAAACCGGCCAGAAAATCGGTTTTATCACGCCGATGACCCATAATTTCTGCGAAAGCTGCAATCGCGTGCGTCTGACCTGTACGGGTGAATTGTTCATGTGTTTGGGTCAGGAAGACAACGCAGATTTGCGCCCGGCCCTACGCGCGCACCCAGACACCGAAAAGCCGCTTTGCGATGCTATTCGCGCGGCCATTTCGCACAAACCCAAGGGCCATGATTTTGACTATTCACGGCAACGCCCTGATGGCCAGATGACCCGCCATATGAGCCACACTGGCGGCTAGAAATTATGTGTGGGTTGACCCCGCGCCCCAAAAAAGAGGCGCGGTATTTCAGCACCTTACGCGGCTGGCATGCGTTGTTCGATAATCTCGGCCCACCATGAGCATCCCGCCGGAATTGCATCATCGTTAAAGTTATATTCCGGGTGGTGCACTGCCGCGGTATCGCCATTTCCGACCAATATGTAAGCGCCGGGGCGCTCTTCGAGCATAAAGGCGAAATCTTCGCCGCCCATGACCAAAGGGGAATCGTCACATTGTCCCGAAATCTTTGTCGCCACGTCGCGGGCAAAGTCGGTTTGTGTCTCGGAATTGACCATCACTGGATAATTACGATTATAGTTGATGGCCACAGTTCCGCCAAATGTCGTGGCAACGCCTTCACAAATTTCGTGAATGCGTTTTTCGGCCAAATCGCGCATGTCAGCACTCATGGTGCGGATGGTGCCTTTGATCTGCACTGATTGCGGTATCACGTTGAACGCATTGGATGAGGTTTCAAACGACGTCACTGACACCACAACCTGATCTGTCGGATCGGCATTCCGGCTGGCAATCGTCTGCAACGCCAACACCGCCTGCGCGGCCATAACTGTGGTATCAATCGTATCATTGGGTTTCGCCGCGTGGCCACCGCGCCCTTCGAAATCAATGGTCATCACGTCTGTCGCCGCAAAGAACGCCCCCGGACGGATGCCAAAAGACCCAACCGGCATCCCCGGCCAATTGTGCATGCCGTAAACTTCCTGAATGTTCCAGCGATCCATCATACCGTCGTCGCACATTTCCTTGCCACCGCCGCCGCCTTCTTCGGCAGGCTGAAAGATCACCACGGCGGTGCCATCAAAATTGCGCGTTTCGGCCAGGTATTTCGCCGCGCCCAGCAACATCGCGGTGTGCCCGTCATGGCCACAGGCGTGCATCGCACCATCGGTTTTTGAGGCATAATCCAACCCTGTCGCCTCGTGAATCGGCAGCGCGTCCATGTCGGCACGCAGACCAATAACCTTACCGGACGTATCGGTCTTGCCTTTGATTACCGCAACGACGCCAGTGCGACCAATGCCGGTGACAATCTCATCACAGCCGAATTCCCGCAGTTTGTCAGCAACCAAAGCACTGGTGCGGTGCGTTTCAAACAGGATTTCGGGGTTCTCATGAATATCACGTCGCCATTCGGTGATTTCATCCTGCATTTCTGCAAAGCGGTTTTTGACGGGCATGGGGTCGGTTCCTTTGGGCTAACAGGTCATCACATTTCTAAGGCGTGCGGACAGCACAGAATTATTTCTAAACTGGTTTCGTCCACAGCCCGCGTGTATTTCGGATAATTCACGCAAGCGTTTCACGATAAAGGCGGCGGTGTCCAGTATGTCAAACATCAATTTCTCGTTTTTGTGCAGATGGTGGTGCCAAACGGTGGTTCCAGCGTGCATTTTAGCCAGCCAGTTCGTGATTGCCATGGGCTAGGTTCCTTGCAATTTGGCCACAAGTCGCGTCATGAAATCAACGCCTGCCTCAAATTGCGCGACTGAAATGAATTCATTGGCCTGATGCGCCTGCTTAATGCTGCCCGGCCCGCAGATGACTGCGGAATAGCCCGCCTCTTGGAACTGCCCGGCCTCGGTGGCATAGCTGACGACGTGACGCGCATTGTCACCTGTGATTAAGCGTACAAGACCTTCGGCCATGCCGTTTTCTTCGGGGCGAAGCGCCGGGACGTCAAATAGGGGCGACAGGTCAATACCGGTGCTGGGTTGAACAGCCTGCATTCTGGTCTCGACCTCGCGGGCGTAGGCGATGATACGATCATTCCAGGCGTTTTTATCTTCGCCCGGAACGATGCGCATTTCCAGATCGAACCGGCAATCTTTGGCGGTGATGTTATGTGCGGTGCCACCGCTGACCGTCCCCACATGCAGCGTCGAAAAGGGCGGCGAGAACATTGCCGCGATTTCAGTGGGTGTTTCTGCCTGCAGTTGCGCATTGAGGCCGTTGATCCACTCAATGATGTGGGCGGCTTGCATTATGGCGCTGACTCCGGTGGGTAGAAGTGAACTGTGTACCTCGAACCCGGTGACATGAAACGCAAACCCCTGCCCGCCTTTATGCGCCGTTACGGCCTGCAACATTGATGGCTCGCCAATGATCGCAGCGCGGCCTTTGGGCAGGATTGATTGCATCGCCTCAATCATCGGCGGCGCACCAGTGCAGCCGATTTCTTCGTCATAGCTAAGCGCCAGTTGCAAAGGGCGATTGATCCCGGATTTGTGCGCCTTGACCAAAGCCCAGATGGCCAAAGCATCAAAGCCTTTCATGTCACAGGTGCCACGGCCAAAATATTTGCCGTCTTTTTCAACCACCGTGAACGGATCGCTGTCCTAGGCCTGACCGTCGATGGGCACCACGTCTGTATGGCCCGACAGAACTATTGCGCCCTCTTCCCAAGGCCCGACATGGGCAAACAACGCTGCCTTATTGCCGGTTTCGTTGTATTTTCGATGTGATTCTATGCCGTGGCTTTGCAAATACTCTTGCAGCCAATCCACCAGCGGCAGATTGCTGTCGCGACTGACTGTCGGGAACGACACCAGCTTGTCCATGATCGCCTTGGGCGAAAGTTGTTCGTTGGTCATGCAGACGCCAATTAATAGCCACTGTCGCTGGTCAGCACGATATGGCCGGGTTCGACTTCTTTGTATTCCGACGGTTCCGGCTCATAGCTGAGCGGGTGAATGGGGGACGGAATAGGTTTGAAATTCAGATCTTTTTCCGACTTGCGCCGACGAGGATCAGCAATCGGAACCGCCTTCATCAAGGCCTGCGTATAGGCGTGTTGCGGGTTCTCAAAGACCATTGCGCGCGGCCCCATTTCGACAATGCGACCCAAATACATGACGCCGACATAGTGGCTGACACGTTCGACGACCGCCATGTCGTGGCTGATGAACAGGAACGACAACCCCAGTTCGGATTGCAATTCCATCATCAGGTTCAAGACCTGCGCCTGCACAGATACATCCAGCGCCGACACGGCCTCGTCCGCGATGATCAGTTTGGGATTCAGGGCCAATGCGCGCGCAATGGCCACGCGCTGACGTTGGCCACCGGACAATTCGTGCGGATAGCGGCGCAGGAAATTGCGAGGCAATTCAACACGGTCAAACAGCATTTCAACGCGGTCTGAAATTTCGCTGGCCGAATAGCCCGGATAGTTGCGAAGCGGCTCAGCCACCTGATCCGACAGCTGCATCTGAGGGTTAAGCGAGGCAAATGGATCTTGAAAGATCATCTGCATTTCCTGACGCGCTATGCGCAGGTTTTTTGAATCAAGCGCCATGAAATCGACGCCATCGAAATTTATCGTGCCACTTTGAGGGTCAACCAGCCGCAGCAACGACCGGCCTACGGTTGATTTACCACAGCCGGATTCGCCAACCAACGACAGGGTTTGACCCTTGTTGATCGAGAACGACACGTCCTCGACCGCGTGAACATTCGCGACAGTCCGGCGGAAAAAGCCACCCTTGACGGCAAACCGGGTGGTCAGGTTTTTTACGTCCAGCAAAACCTCATCGGTGCCCAAAATCGGTTCGATCTTTTGGCCTTTAACGCCCAGCAACTTCATCGGTTCCGGGGCGATTTTACCACGCATATCACCCAGTTTTGGAACTGCTGCCAGCAACGCTTTGGTATAATCATGCTGTGGGTTTTCAAATATTTCCTCGACGGTTCCTTCTTCGACTTTATTGCCGCGGAACATGACAACCACCCGGTCGGCCATCTGCGCCACCACGGCCATATCGTGGGTGATAAACATCACCGCGGTGCCGGTTTCACGCTTTAGCCGGTCCATCAGCGCCAGGATTTCCGCCTGAATGGTCACGTCCAATGCCGTGGTTGGTTCATCCGCAATCAACAGGCGTGGCTTGCAGGCCATCGCCATGGCAATCACCACCCTCTGGCGCATACCACCCGACAATTCGTGCGGATATTGGGTCATCCGGCGTTCCGGTTCGGGAATGCGCACTTCGCGCAGCAATTCAAGCGCGCGCTTGTCTGCATCAGCCTTGGACAGGTCCATATGCACCCGCAAGCCTTCGGTCAGCTGACGACCGACGGTGAAAACAGGGTTCAAGGCCGTCATCGGTTCCTGAAAGATCATGCCAATTTCATTGCCGCGAATTTCGCGCATCGATTTCTGGTCAGTGGTGACAACGTCGATTTCCTGCTCGCCCTTGCGGTCAAACAACAACTGACCTTCGGATATGTGACCACCGCCAAATTCAACGAGCCGCATAAGCGACAAAGACGTGACCGATTTACCCGAGCCAGATTCGCCAACAACACAGACCGTTTCACCCGGATTCACATCGAACGAGACATTTTCAACCCCGACAACCGGGCCATCTTTGGTCTGAAATTCAACCCTTAAACCTTTGATCCTTGCAATTGGCTGGTCCAGCACGCGCAATCCCCCTGATTATTTGCCCAAACGCTAGGCGCGGGTGTCCAAAGTGTCAAACCCATCGTACAATTTCAACACGGCAAGGCTTGCATTTTTCTGAAACTCTGTTTCGATGTGCGCGTATCTGTTCACGGGAGTTGAATGTGAATCACTGGTCTGACCAGTGATTCTTGTTTGAGTTAAACGGTTTATCTCCTTGACAGCACGACCATACCCGCAGGTTAAGCGGGAAAACATGGCACATTTCGTGCCAGATAAGGAGTGTATTATGAAACTAAGAGCCCTATTGCTTGGTGCGATCGCAAGCACGGCGCTGGCCCCCGCGGCCTTTGCCGAGCGTGGATCGGACGGCGATGTCAAAATTATTTATTGGCAGGCCCCGTCAATTCTGAACCCGTATCTGTCCGGCGGTACCAAAGACATCGAATCAGCCTCATTGGTGATCGAACCTCTTGGTCGTTATGACGAAACAGGCGCGCTGGTTCCGTTCCTCGCCGAAGAAATCCCGACCGTTGGCAACGGTGGCGTCAGCGCCGACCTGACGTCAATCACCTGGAAACTGAAATCCGGCCTGCTGTGGTCTGATGGAACTCCGGTGACATCTGCTGACGTGAAATTCACCGCTGAATATTGCATGCACCCCGAAGGTGGTTGTGCGCAGGCATCGTTCTTTGACGGTGTGAAATCGGTTGACGCTGTTGACGATCTAACCATCAAGGTTTCGTTCGATCAGCCAAAACCAAACCCCTATGGCCCGTTCATGGGTGGCCAGTCGCCGATCATTCAGATGGATCAGTTCAAAGACTGCCTGGGTGCCAAAGCGCCTGAATGTACCGAAGCCAACTTTAACCCAATCGGCACTGGTCCGTTTGTCGTAACCGAGTTCAAGCCGAATGATGTTATTACATTCAAGGCCAACGACAACTATCGCGACCCAAGCAAACCTGCCTTTGCGACACTGACTTTCAAAGGTGGTGGCGACGCAGCTGCGGCTGGTCGTTCGGTGCTGGAAACAGGCGAATTTGATTATGCCTGGAACCTGCAATTGGCCCCAGAAGTGATTGCCGATATGGAATCAAAAGGCAAAGGCGTTGCAATCGCTGGCTTTGGTCCATTGGTTGAACGTCTGGAAATGAACCTGACCAACCCATCGCCATCGCTTGACGCGGAAACGCGCGCAACCGTTGCGGCACCACATCCGTTCCTGTCAGACATCAACGTGCGCAAAGCATTGTCGATGGCGATTGACCGTTCGCTGCTGGTCGAAGTTGGCTATGGCAAAGCAGGCAAAGTGTCCTGTGATCTGGTGCCCGCACCTGATTTGTATGCTGCCAAGAACACCTATTGCGACACGCAGGATATTGCTGGTGCAAATGCTCTGCTGGACGAGGCAGGTTGGCTGAAAGGTGCTGATGGTATCCGTGTCAAAGACGGCGTTCGTATCTCGATCCTGTATCAGACATCCACAAACGCTGTGCGTCAGGACTTTCAGGCTCTGATCAAACAGTGGTGGGGCGAAATTGGTGTGGAAACCGAACTGCGTAACCTGTCAGCTTCGATCTTCTTTGGCGGTGATCCGGGTTCCCCCGACACTTTCCAGAAGTTCTATGCAGACGTGGAAATGTATGCCAACACCTTTAACGGCACCGACCCTCAGCAGTACCTTGCAGCGTACCGTTGTGGTGGCGAGCCTAAGCCAGCCAGCCAGTGGCAGGGTGAGAACATCAACCGGTTCTGTGATCCGGCCTATGATGCGCTGATCGACAAACTGGGTGGCACCGGTGATCTTGCCGAGCGTGGCAAGATCGGAATCGAAATGAACAACATGCTGACAAAAGACAGCTATACCATTGTTCCTTTGGTTCACCGTGGCCGCGTTTCCGCACATGCCGCCTCATTGGGTGGGGTT
>JAHRVZ010000398.1 GCA_019090405.1 Paracoccaceae bacterium | reverse complement strand
CAGGCGCTTTTTGCTCGATGCAGCGGACAATACCTTAACGGCCTCGGGTTTGAGGATGTCGGTAAGTTCCATTTATTACTTGCTCCGCACAGGTTCCCATTCAGGAACATGATTGTCTTCGGTTTATGGGTCAATCCAGCCAATATTGCCGTCGTCCCTGCGGTACACGACATTTACGCCTTCTTTTCCTTCGTTGCGAAAGACCAATACCGGGGCACTTGCCAACTCCATCTGCATCACGGCCTCGCCTACAGATAACGACGGTATCTGTGTTTCCATCTCGGCGATGATCATCGGCTGCAGTGATTCGGGTTCGGTGTCCTCGGCCACGTCTTTCGAGGCGAGGATATACGAGGACGCGCCAAAAAGTTCAACCGGTTCTGCACGATCTCTGTGATGGTCCTTTAATCGTCGTTTATATCGGCGCAATTGTTTGTCTAGCTTGTTCTTGCACTTATCAAAAGCTGCATAGATTTCATGGTCATGCGCCTTGGCCTGTGCCGTTAACCCGGTAGATAGGTGAATGGTTGCCTCACAATCAAATTCATGCGCAGAGCGGGAAAAAATCACATTTGCGTCGGTTGGACGTCCGGCATATTTGTTCAAAACATCGCCCAATTCAGATTTTACGTGAATTTGTAGGGCTTCGCCAATGTCGATTTGTTTTCCGCTGATTTGGTAACGCATGTTTTCTCCTATTCATGTCTCACCCTGGATTGCACGCAGTTTGGCGTGAAAATCCTACTGTTGGGTGAAGGGAAATGGCAAAATGTCCGGGTATGTCGATACAGAGCCTTCACCGAAGGTCGAACCAGAAACTGCATCAGTCAAGACAATTACCATACCCCCATTTGAGGCCACAGGCGGGGTTGGTGTCAATGGAAAGCGGTGATTTTTGGTGTGGAAAATTACCGCGGAGCTGACATTTTTCAACCATTTGGTAAAAATATCAGGAAATTCGGAAATTTTCGCCCAGATAAACGCGCCGAACATTTTCGTTTTCAACCACATCTTCGGGCGTCCCCGACATCAAAACCTGTCCGTCGTGCAAAATATAGGCCCGATCAACGATTTCCAACGTTTCACGGACGTTGTGATCGGTGATCAA
Source organism: Paracoccaceae bacterium (assembly GCA_019090405.1). GTDB lineage: Bacteria > Pseudomonadota > Alphaproteobacteria > Rhodobacterales > Rhodobacteraceae > NORP181. Next base: position 4,648 of record JAHRVZ010000398.1, on the reverse strand, counting down.
CACACCGATTCCCCGTTCTTTCAATTGCGCCACAAGTTGGCGAATATCCCCGACCGAGATTGGGTCAACACCAGCAAAAGGTTCATCCAGCAAAAGATATTTTGGGTCCGCAGCCAGACAGCGGGCAATTTCCACCCGTCGGCATTCGCCCCCGGACAAGGCCAGAGCAGGGGCGCGGCGTAAATGTTCGATGGAAAAATCCGTTAACAATTCTTCAAGCCGAGCGCGTCGTTTGTGGCTGTCCTTCAGCGTAATATCAAGAACAGAAGAAATGTTGTCTTCGACGCTTAGCCCGCGAAAAATTGACATTTCCTGCGGTAAATAACCGATTCCCATGCGCGCGCGGCGATACATTGGCATCGAGGTCACATTTTGCCCATCAATCGAAACATTTCCCGTTTCGGGGAAAATCAATCCGGCAATTGCATAAAAGGTTGTGGTTTTGCCTGATCCGTTTGGACCAAGCAATGCTACGACTTCGCCCCGGTCCAGCGTCATGCTGACGTCGCGAATAACCATCCGCTTGTTATAAGACTTGCGTATCTTTTCGATACGCAACCCGGAAGTTCCCGGTGTCAGGGTCAGTTCAGGTTTCGCCATCAGTCTTTCGCCGTATTCAGAATTGTTTTGACCCGACCAGTCATATTTGCCGTACCATCAATCAGGTTGATTGTCATGTTTTGCGAGGTGAGTGCGTTCTGCCCCTGAGTCAGCAATACGTTTCCGGTCATCAAAATAACGCCGGATTCTATGGTGTAATCTGCTTCATCTGCTTCGGCGGCGTCTGGCCCGCTAACCAGTGTCACCTCTTCCGAAGCAACAAGTCTTTTGATGCCGCCTTGTTCTTGATTATAGATAACCAGAACGCGCTGGGCAGACAGGCGCATTTCGCCCTGAGTGATCAAAACATTGCCAGTAAAAATAGCCGTCCCATCCGTTTGGTTTACATCCAGACCGTCGGCAGTCACTTCAACCGGAAGGGTGGGATCAGCGGCAATCGTCCCAAAAGCAACATTAGCCCCTTGTGCATTTGCGACCACGGCAGCAAACAAAAGAAGAAGACCTGACAACAAAGCACGTACGTAAATCACAAAATATCTTTCAGTCTGTTTCGGGCGTGTATACCAGTTTCACCCCATCGTTGAAAAGTATGTGAACAGTTCCGGTGTCGATTTCTGTACGAATTGTCATATTTCCTGCAGATAATTGGCCAAATGGGCTGTTTCCGGTGACATCTCCGGGGGAATCTGCGTCAACACTGTCCAGTGACGTATTCAGCAACGCAGTCTCAAGCACATACCCAGTGGTCGTTGAAATCTCAACGTCACCCTGAAATGTGGCCCGTTTCGCAAAAAAATCAACGGTTCCGTTTTTGGAACTCAGGTCAATGCGTAGGCCAACCGGGGTGAGCAGACTTGCGCGCAGATCTATCGCTGTTGCAGGGGCACCCGATATGCTGGGGCTGGCCTGTGCTGCGGTGACCGAAATTTCGTCGCCATCTGCTGTCCTGGTGGAATATACCGGAGCGGTAACTTGTCTATCACGCAGACGTTCCGCAATTTCATTGTCCGCAAACGGGATTGTCGCGGTCGGATTCATGTTGCGTGAAAACAGGAAAACAGTGGCCAATAATCCAAGTGCCGCCAAAGGCAGAAGAACCTTGAAAATGGCCACCATGCGCGAATAGCGATCCACCTTGTTTTCCTTTCGTTAGCCAAGTCCAATGCGCAGGCAGTCGTGAATGTGCAGCACACCAATTGCTTTGCGTGGGCCGTTTGGGTCGACCACAAACAGGCAGGTAATTTTGCCTGTTTTACGTTGGTTCATAATGGCAAGCGCCTCTTCGGCCAGCGAATCCGGGCCAATTGTTGTCGGGTTTTCGCTCATCACTTCGCCCGCTGTCATGTCCAGCAGCCCGTCCATTTTACGGCGCAAATCGCCGTCGGTGATGACGCCGGCAAGGCTGCCATCGGGGTTGGTAACGCTGACAACGCCAAAGCCTTTTTGGCTGATCTCAATCAGCGTGTCGCTCACCAGGGTATCTGTCGAAACGACAGGCAGATCGTCGCCCGTGTGCATGATATCACGGACTTTGCTAAGGTGGGCACCAAGTTTGCCGCCGGGATGGAATTCGCGGAAATCAGCCGGGGTAAAGACGCGGTGTTCCATCAGAGCAACCGCCAGCGCATCGCCCAAAGCCAGGGTCATCGTGGTGGATGTGGTGGGCACGATGCCCGACCCACAGGCCTCTTCTGCCGCCGGAAGAACCAGCGCCACATCCGATTGCACCAACAGGTTTGACGATGCCCGACTGGCCACACCAATCAGTGGAATAGAAAAGCGTCGGGTGTAAGTGACCACATCGGCCAGTTCCGGCGTTTCGCCCGAGTTGGACAGAACCAAGACCACATCGTCCCGTGTCAACATGCCCAGATCGCCATGGCTGGCCTCGGCGGGGTGCACAAATTGCGCCGGTGTGCCGGTGCTGGCAAACGTCGCGGCCATCTTGCGCGCGATATGGCCGGATTTTCCCATGCCGCAGACAATCACGCGGCCTTTGACGTTCAGGATCAGTTCGACGGCGCGGTCAAAATCGTCATTTAGGCTTGTTTCAAGCAAAGCAAGCGCATCGGCCTCGATGCGGATCACCCGACGGGCGGTTTCCTGAAATTTTCCTGAGTTGCTCATGAGTGCGCAAAGATGTCAGTTTCGGGCCAGCCTGCAAGGTCCAGTTTCGCGCGCGTTGGCAGAAAGTCAAAGCAGGCTGCAGCCATCTCTGTCCGGCCCTCGCGCTCAAGACGTTTGTCCAGCTCATCACGCAGTTGATGCAGGTATAAAACGTCGGATGCAGCATAATCCAGCTGTGCGTTGGTCAGCGTTTCAGCACCCCAATCGCTCATCTGTTGTTGTTTGGAAATATCGACGCCAATCAGTTCGTGGGTCAGGTTTTTCAGCCCATGCCGGTCGGTGTAGGTGCGGATCAGACGGCTGGCGATTTTGGTGCAATAGACCGGCGCTGTCAGGGCGCCAAAGGCATTGTACATGGCGGCAATATCAAACCGGCCAAAATGGAACAGTTTCAGCACATCCGGGTTTTCCAGCATGGCACAAAGGTTCGGCGCCTCGGTCTGGCCCTTTGACACCTGCACAATATGCGTGTTGCCATCGCCTCCGGACATCTGGATCAGGCACAGCCGATCACGATGTGGGTTAAGACCCATGGTTTCACAATCAATGGCCACGACCGGGCCCATGTCCAGCCCGTCAGGCAGATCGTTTTGATAGAGGTTGTTTGCCACGCCTAAAGTCCCTTATTTCTACCTTGTTGCGTCGAGATAGGTGCTTTGCCCAGCAAACTCAACTGTTGCCGGGCAAGGAAGTGGGTAGAACGTGTTGCGTGCAACCGGATAGCACAGGCACCCGCATGGTCATTTATAGGCTGGCGTCCAATGCTGCCAGAACCGCGTCGCCCATTTCGGTGGTCGAGACCGGCGTTACACCCTCTTCGCCCAACAAATCAGCTGTGCGCAGGCCATCAGCAAGAACCTTTTCAATCGCATCTTCGATTCGCGTTGCCTCGTCGCCCTGATCAAACGAATAGCGCAGCGCCATGGCAAAGCTAAGGATACAGGCGATCGGGTTGGCTTTGCCTGTGCCGGCGATATCAGGAGCAGACCCATGAACGGGTTCATACATCGCCTTTGGACGACCGCTATCCATTGGTTGGCCCAAAGAAGCCGAGGGCAACATGCCCAATGAACCCGTCAGCATTGCGGCCATGTCAGACAACATGTCACCAAACAGGTTATCGGTGACAATAACGTCAAATTGTTTGGGCCAGCGGCACAGCTGCATCGCACCGGCATCGGCATACATATGGGTCAGTTCAACATCAGGATATTCCGCATCGTGGATTTCCTGCGTCACTTCGCGCCACAAAATGCCGCTTTCCATGACGTTGGCTTTTTCCATGGAACACACTTTGTTGTTGCGACGACGGGCCAGTTCAAATGCCGACCGGGCAACGCGTGCGATTTCGCTTTCGGTATAGCGTTGGGTGTTGATGCCGACGCGTTCATTGCCTTCTTTGATGATACCGCGAGGCTCGCCAAAATAGATGCCCGAAGTCAGTTCGCGGACAATGACGATGTCCAGACCGGCCACAACTTCCTTTTTCAGCGATGAAAAATCGGCAAGCGCGTCAAAACACTGGGCAGGGCGCAGGTTTGAAAACAAATCCATTTCCTTGCGCAGACGCAGCAGACCACGTTCGGGTTTCACGCTGAAATCCAGATTGTCGTATTTCGGCCCACCGACAGCGCCAAGCAGAACCGCATCAACCTCTTGTGCTTTGGCCATTGTATCGTCGTGCAACGGCGTGCCGTGTTTGTCATAGGCGCAACCGCCAACAAGGTCTTCGCTGACATCAAAGTTCAGGCCGCGCTTGTCACCGAACCATTTAATGATCCGTTTCACTTCGTCCATTACTTCGGGGCCGATGCCGTCACCGGCGAGGATAAGAAGTGAAGGGTTGGACATGTCGGCTCTCCTAACAAAAATTGATCGCTTTGGGCCTATCCTGCCAAGGTAAAAGGGTCAACGGGTGAGGCAGGTTTTGCAAAGGCTCTAAGGAATTTGAGCGCCTATT
>JAHRVZ010000397.1 GCA_019090405.1 Paracoccaceae bacterium | reverse complement strand
GCGAATTCCTCGCCTGCTGTGCGCATGGTGGCCGACCCCCACAGGTCAACGACAAGAGCCTTGGGCCAATCCCCGTGATCCTGCAAATGTCGGCGCACCAGTTCTTCGGCCAGTTTTACCCCTTGGGCATAGGCAGACCGGCTGGGAACTGACCGTGGATCAGTGGTATAAAGGTTGCGCCCGGTTGGCAGCACATCGGTGCGGCCCCGATAGGGCGAACCGGATGGGCCGGCCTCAATGCGTTTCCCATTCAAGGCTTTGATCAGGGCGGATGATTCTGATTCAGCCGAGGTGGCGGCGTCAAAATTGGTATCCACCATCGGTGCGCGGCCATAAATATGCAGACCATCGCCAAATTGGCTTTCTTTGATGTCGCAGACAAAGCGGTCAATGCGGGTCAGTGCCTCGGCGGGGCTGGCGGCAGCATCAAGTCCCAGATCGGCCTCGACCCCCAAGGCCTGCGCCTCGGCTCGAATGTCGTTCTGCAACCGGTCCCGGCGACTTGGGTCCAAACCATCGGCGTTTGAAAATTCGTCCAGCAGGGTTTCAAGGCGCACAAATTGGTCCGGTGTTTCGCTGCTGCGCATGGGCGGCGGGATATGGCCCAAGGTCACGGCGCCAATGCGGCGTTTGGCTTGCGCGGCTTCTCCGGGGTCGTTGACGATGAAGGGGTAAATGACCGGCAAATCGCCAATCAGCGCTTCGGGCCAGCAATCGGCGGATACGGCGACGGATTTGCCGGGCAACCATTCCAACGTGCCATGCGCTCCGATATGGATCAATGCAGCGGTGTCCGTGGCATGGCGTAGCCACAGGTAGAACGCGACATAGGCGTGGCGAGGGACGCGGGACAGATCGTGGTAATCATCGTCGCGCTGGGCGGGCGTGCCGCGTTCGGGTTGCAGCGCGATGATCGCTGCGCCGCGTTTGGTGGCGGCAAAGGTGAATTGATCGTTGATGCAGGCCGGGTCAGACGCGGGATCACCCCAGACCGTTGCAAGGTCATCCTGCAATGATTGCGGAAGGTCGGCCAAAGCAGCGGTGTAATCAGTGAGCGCCCAGGTCAAAGTCTCGGCTTTGAGGGACTGCTCAAGCGGATCACCCGGCTGCGTGTCCCAGCCGTGTTCGCCCAGATCGTGAAGGATTGCATCGGCCGAGGCCAAAGCATCCAACCCAACAGCATGGGCCATCTGCCAGTCTTTGCCCGGATAAGTCGACAGGATCAGCGCCGGGGTTTTCTTTGTTTGCGCAAGGCCCACCCAGCGCTGCACGCGGTCGGCAACGGCGGTGATACGGTCGGGATGGGCACGATGGAAATTGTGGGAAAACTGCAGTTCAGCGTCGCGCTGGCTGGGTTCCTTGAACGAAATCACACCGGCAAAAATGCGACCATCAACTTCGGGCAGCACCACATGCATCGCCAGATCAGCAGGCGACAGGCCGCGTTCAGCCTCGGCCCAGGCGGATTGGGCTGACGTTGCCAAAGCCACCTGAAACACCGGAACATTGGCATGATCCAACGGCGATGTGCCATCATCACCTTTGCCAGAGAACGCGGTGGCATTGACAATTGCCGCCGGGTTCAACGCGCGTACCTGTTCGGCCAGCCAGTCGCTGGCATCGACTGCCTTGAGAGAGGGCGCATAAATACCCGCAACATCAAAACCTCGGGTGCGAAACGCCGCAAACAGTGCCTCGATCGGGTGCAGGTCAGCAGCACTTAGATAGGCGCGGTAAAAGGCAATCAGAATGCGCGGGCGCAGGCTGTCAGGAAAGGCATCGGCGGGGTCAATCACACCTTGTTCGGGGGTCCACATGCCATAGGCCGGCAAGGCTTTGGCCCCCGGCACCACACTGGCATATAGTCCCGCCGCAAGCGACAGTTGCGCCAGGGCGGCCTGTGCGGCAATTGCACCGCCTTCGTCACAGAGGTAAGTCAGGCGACGCAAAGTCGATACTGGCAGGGTCGAAATCTCGTCCAGTTGGGTGTCTACACGACCATCCGCCGGGATCACCGCAAGCGCGATACCCTTGGCGCGGGCCAGAACCTCGACCTGTTGCAGCCCATAGGACCAATACGACACGCCACCTATCAGCCGGATCAGGATGCCTTTGGCGCCATCCAGCGTTTGTTCGATATAGGTGTCCACTGACAGCGGATGTTTTAGCGACGCTAAATTGGCCAATCGCAATGTCGGCAGGTCTGCCCCGTTGTCGCGCGCGCGATGCCAGCCAGCGGCAAATGCCCCTAGATCACTGTCAGAAAACGACAAAACCACCAGATCCGCAGAGGTTTGCTGCAGATCAATGGGTGTGTCGGTTTCATCCAGACCGTGGCTTTCACGAAAGACAACGTGCATGTTGCGTCCTATCCGGCCAAAACGTCGCGGATTGCAGAGGCGTCCATATCGTCATGTTCTGCGATCACAATCAGCTGCCCCTGACGCGGCTCATCCGGTGCCCAGGGCCGATCAAACTGCGACCGCACCCGCGCGCCAACCGCCTGCACCAGCAGCCGCATTGGTTTGCCTGTCACCGCAGCATAGCCTTTGACCCGCAAAATGTTGTGCATCTTTGCCAGTGCTTCGATCTTGGCATTCAATTCGACAGGATCGGCGATTTCGGCAATATCAACGACGATGCTTTCAAAATCATCATGGTCGTGTTCAGGCACCCCGTCATGATGCGACGGACGCGCGTCAAGGTCATCTTCGGCAGCAGCCCCCAGCCCCAGAATAACCCGCGGATCAACGGCCCCTTCAGCGACTTCGATCACTGGCAGCGGGCGTGGGGCTTCGGCGGCAATGATCTTTTTGGCGCGTGCCACACCGTCCGCTCCGGCGAGGTCGGGTTTGGTCAGCAGGATAATGTCGGCGCAGGAAATCTGGTCTTCAAACACCTCGGACAGGGGTGTTTCATGGTCCAGACTGTCATCCGCCGCGCGCTGGGCGTCTACAGCGGCCACATTCGGGGCAAAGCGCCCAGCAGCAACCGCCTCGGCATCGGCCAGCGCAATGACGCCATCTACGGTGATGCGGGACCGTATGTCGGGCCAGTCGAACGCCTTTAGCAGAGGTTTGGGCAGAGCCAGACCCGAGGTTTCGATCAGGATATGTTCGGGGCGTGGCTCAAGCGCCATCAATGCCTCGATCGTCGGGATGAAATCATCGGC
>JAHRVZ010000396.1 GCA_019090405.1 Paracoccaceae bacterium | reverse complement strand
CCACCCGTGCGTCCGTTTTTTGACGAACCGGGCCGGATTGAATCGTCTTTGGACACGCTGGTGCCGGAAAACGCCAACACGCCCTATGACATGAAAGAACTGATCCACAAAATCGCGGATGAGGCGGATTTTTACGAAATTCAGCAAGATTTTGCCAAGAATATTATCACCGGATTTATCCGCCTTGAAGGCCAATCCGTTGGTGTCGTAGCCAATCAGCCGATGGTGCTTGCAGGGTGTCTGGATATTGATTCCTCACGCAAAGCGGCGCGGTTTGTGCGGTTCTGCGATGCCTTCGAAATCCCGATTCTGACGCTGGTGGATGTGCCCGGATTTCTGCCCGGAACCTCGCAGGAATATGGCGGCGTGATCAAACACGGCGCGAAACTGCTGTTTGCCTATGGCGAGGCAACGGTGCCCAAAGTAACCGTGATCACCCGCAAAGCCTATGGCGGGGCTTATGACGTGATGGCCTCTAAACACCTGCGCGGCGATTTCAACTATGCATGGCCCACAGCCGAGATTGCGGTGATGGGTGCCAAAGGCGCAACCGAGATCATCCACCGCTCTGATCTGGGGGATGCCGACAAGACCGCCGCCCATACCGCCAATTACGAGGATCGGTTCGCCAACCCCTTTGTTGCAGCCGAACGCGGCTTCATTGACGAAGTGATTACACCGCATTCGACCCGGATGCGCGTCAGTCGCGCGTTTGCATCCCTTCGGGGTAAATCGCTCAAGAACCCTTGGAAAAAGCACGATAATATTCCTCTTTAACCCTGATTTCTTTTGTTTGAAAATATCCCCGCCGGAGGCTCCAACGGTATCCCCTGGCGGGGACATCCAAGAAAGAGAGACGCCAAATGATCCAATTCTACGTCAACCAAACCCAAACCGTCGCTCATTGTGATGACATAGAGCCGATCGAAATTCTCTCTTTTTCGACAATTGAAACAGCGGATGAAATCACCCCGTGATCCGGTCGGCGCTCATATATTGCGCACTGGCGGGGCCGGTTGCGGCGCAGCAGATGCAGGTGCCATCGGGGCAACCTGTGACGCTGAGCGAAGTGCTGATTGATGAACACCCCGGTGAAACCTGGGTGCGGTTCCGGTTTATAGCGCCTGACATTGCCCGGGATGGTGGGGCGATCAGCTATGAAATTGCGGCCCCGGATATGGATCATCTGTGCGAGACACTGGCGCTTGGGTATTTGCAACAATATGAACTAACCCCGGCGCGCGTTGTGATCTCATTGTCGGATCGTTTGGTGCCCTTTGGCACTCCAACCCCCGAAGCCACCCAATTTTTCGAGGCCTACCGCCCCGAAGCCACCCGCTGTATCTGGGAGGAATTTTAATGCACCCACAACATGTCGCGCAACCCAACGCGTCCTATCACCGGGTTGAGGCTTTGGAGTCACAGGCCTCGCCAGTTGCCACGCAGGAATGTCAAATTGTCGACAATTCGGCTATGATCGGGACAGGTTGCACAAAAGCAACCGCATACTCGGAACAGAGGCAGGCAGGGTCAAATGACCCCGTTCGTTTCGATTACATAGTCAGGAGACACAGATGTCAAAGAGCATCAAATTACTGGCAATGGCCGGTCTTATGGCCGTCGTTGCAGCATGCGATTCAAGCAGCACAGAAGAATATGTCGTGGTCGATCCCGAACCCATTTCGGTCGAACCGGTCTATACCGGCAAATACAAGTAACACAGTTGCGGGGTCAGCGATTGCGCTGACCCCCCAGCAAATCGGGCGTCCGGTCTTATGAGGGCGCCAATGGTAAAACACCGCGGGTTCCCCGGCCGTCTTGCGGGAACTGATTTTCAGTTCACCATACGGCGCGCGAATGCCAAAGGTATCACTCCTATTACTGTGCGCGAACGCTATGCTGATCGCCGCCCTGCGGACCGGCGTGCGGATACCGGTTTCATGGCCGCCCTTTGGCAGCAATTCGGGGACGAACCGTTTGAGCGCGGAAATCTTGATGCTGGCCGGATAAGCTGGCTGTTCGGGCGCGAGGTGATTGCCGCCGAAGATCCGTTTGATGCCGAAAGCTATGACGCGTTGCTGGTCATTAACGTCTCGCTCGCCCGAGCGTCGTTCCCGGACGTATTTGACCAATGATCGGCATAAATCAGCACATGACGCGAAAAAACCGGCGACAAATTGCCAAGTCTTTTAGAGATTGCAATCAAAGGTTGGTGTATTGGCGTTCTTCCAGCATGCATTTAAGGGCAGGTGGCAACTTACACCCCGTGGCCACTGCAAACACACGATACGTTACCCCTCACTACCTCAGACAGGTTGTTCCCCCAGTGAACGGCCTGTCTGATTTTTCCATCAAATACAAACGCTTGCGGGATGGGCGTGGAATTGCCGACCGACAAGAGATTGCCAGATTATCTTTGTGCGCACTGCCCTTTCAGGGTTTAATACGGGCAACAGGTACAAGAAAAGGACAAGGATTTTCAGGATGCGAGCAACGAAACAGTTGGCGACGCTCGCCGTATTTGGCTTCATTACAGCCTGCGGCGATACAACCGGAGAGCAAGCCATTTTCGGTGGTGCCGCGGGGGTTGGCACAGCGGTTTTGCTCAATGGCAACCCGATTGTCGGTCTTGCGGCTGGGGCCGCGAGCAACGTACTTTATTGCCAGCAATACCCCAGTAAATGTAATTAAAGCCGCGCTTCGGCGCACATCACTCACGAAACTCAACATTCAAATCACCGGTCCGGACAGCATGTCCGCGGCCGGTGATTTGCGTTATCAGACACCCCTGTCAAAGGACCCAATATGTTCAGCAAAATCCTGATCGCAAACCGCGGTGAAATCGCCTGTCGTGTTATCAAATCCGCCCGCAAGATGGGCATCACGTCGGTGGCGATTTATTCGGATGCCGACAAACAGGCGCTGCATG
>JAHRVZ010000395.1 GCA_019090405.1 Paracoccaceae bacterium | reverse complement strand
GGCAGGATGGCCACCGCGGTATAGCGAAGGTGGCGCAGCAACCAGGGTGGCAGAGGCCGGTTTCCAACCAATCCGATAAACACAAAGCGCAGGGCAAAGCTGCCAATTGCCATGCCGATAATGACGATCCAAAGCGTTGTGGGATCAGGAGCGCCGGTGGTCATTCGCGTGCCTTTCGACGTTCGATCATCAGTTCGGTCTGCGCCCCCGCCATCATCGCAACAACTCCTGAAACGATCAGGCCAAGGTTATAGGGCAATCCAGCGGCAAGGATGGCCGTAACACAGGCCACCAAAGCAGCAACTATATGCGCCGGCGTACGCAACATCGGTGCGATCATCGCCAGAAACGCGATCGGCAAGGCAAAGTCGATGGCAAAACTGTCCGAGATACGCGAACCCAGCACCGCCCCTATATAGGTGAACAGATACCACATCGGCGCCAAAGGTGTGACGACGCCCATGAAATAGGCCATGCGTTCCGGCACGCTCATATCGGGTTGGGATTCGTACATGGCGACCGAGCACGCATAGGATTGATCGACCGTGAAATAGGCAGCAATGACGCGTTGCCACAATGGGGCCGCCCCCAAATAAGGTGTGAGCGAGGCCGAATACATCGCTACGCGCAGATTTACCGCCAGTGCCGAGGCCAGAACCACAAACGTTGGCGTATGTTCTTGCATCAGTTGCAAGGCAGTGAACTGGGCGGCTCCGGCGAATACGGTGGTGGTAAAAACCATGGTTTCGACTAGGTTCAGCCCGGTTTCGGTGGCCAGAACACCGAACAAAGTGCCAAACGGGCCGGCCACCAAGACAAATGGGACACCGTGCCAAAAGCCGGTCCAGAACCAAGATTTGGTGGTGGTGGATGCCATGTGTTGCCTCTAGTGTTGCATCTGACCTAACCGTCATTTGTGGGGGATGCAATTGGCCAGAAACGACAACATTGTGAATTACCTGATTGCGCCAGATCCGTCCGGCACGGGATTGACCCGTTCGGTGGATGGAACCGATCAGAATGGCAAGGTTCAAACCATTTCTGTGGTCGAAGAACGCCCGTTAACGATTTATTTGAATGCGCAGGAAATTGTCACGGCAATGACAATCGCAGATTACCCGGAATATCTGGCGCTTGGATTTTTGCGCAATCAGGGCATGTTGCTTGCGGATGATGTGATCACGGGCGTCGATTATGACGATGACCTTGATGTGATCGTGGTGCGCACAAAGCGCAAAACCAGCTATGAAGACAAGCTTGCGAAAAAGACCCGCACCAGTGGTTGTGCGGTTGGCACTGTCTTTGGTGACATGATGGAGGGGCTTGAGGACGTGCAATTGCCGGCCACACCGGTGCGCACATCGTGGCTCTATGATTTGGCCGCAAAGATCAACCGCACCCCGTCTTTGTATCTTGAGGCGGGGGCGATTCACGGCACGGTGTTGTGTCGCAAGGATGCGCCGCTGGTCTATATGGAGGACGTGGGGCGCCATAACGCTGTGGATAAAATCGCCGGATGGATGCTGCGCAATGACCATGTGGCCGAAGACAAGATTTTGTATACCACCGGGCGGCTGACATCGGAAATGGTGATCAAAACCGCGATGATGGGCATTCCGGTGCTGGCGTCACGATCCGGTTTCACCGCTTGGGGAGTCGAGATTGCGCGTGAAGTCGGGCTGACCCTGATTGGCCGGATGCGAGGGCAAAGATTTATTTGTTTGGCAGGAGAGGACCGGCTGATCCGTGACGTTGATCCTGCAACAGTAAAGCGTGAGGATCGTGCGCAAGGGCGCAAAGGCGGGCGCGAATGAAACAACCCCTTGGCGTGATATTGGCAGGTGGATTGGCAAGCCGAATGGGCGGTGGCGATAAAGGACTGTTGCGCCTTGGTGGCCAGACGCTGCTAAGCCGCGTTATTGACCGGCTTGAGCCACAGGTGGCTGGTCTGGCGATCAATGCCAATGGGTCAGCCGCGCGATTCGCGACATATGGGTTGCCGGTAGTTCCTGACAGCATCGACGGTTTTGTTGGCCCGTTGGCGGGCGTACTGGCTGGGCTGGACTGGGCGGCAGAGCAGGGGGCCGACAGCATCGTAACCGCCGCCGCAGACACTCCGTTTTTTCCTTGCGATCTGGTGCCGCAATTGCTGCTTGCGAGCGAGGGGATGGATTGTCCGCTGGTTCTTGCTGCAACGCCAGATGCAAAACGCGGGCAGGTTCGGCACCCGACATTCGGGCTTTGGCCGGTGGCATTACGCGACGATCTGCGCGCGGATTTGATTGGGGGATTGCGCAAGGTGGTGCTTTGGAGTGATAAACACAAAGGCCGCGAGGCGTTGTTTCCGGTGACCCGGTTTGACCCGTTTTTTAACGTTAATACGCCCAAGGATCTGGATACGGCAGAAACTATATTGAAAGGCACGACATGAGGATTTACGGGGTAGTTGGCTGGAAAAATTCAGGCAAAACCGGGTTGATGGAACGTTTGGTCAGCGAGATCACCAAACGTGGCTATACAGTGTCCACAGTCAAACACGCGCATCACAGTTTCGACGTCGATCACGAAGGTAAAGATAGTTATCGCCACCGCGTTGCCGGGGCGAATGAGGTTCTGTTGGCTTCGCGCAATCGGTTCGCTTTGATGCACGAAATGAAGGGCGAAGATGAATGCGAATTGGCGTTGCTGTTAAATAAGCTTGCTCCGGTCGATCTGGTTCTGATTGAGGGCTACAAACGTGATACCCACCCCAAAATCGAGGCCTATCGGCATGAAACGGACAATGCGCCGATTGCGCCCGATGATGACAGTATTCGTGCTGTGGCCAGCGATGTTTCATTGACGCTGGATCGCCCGGTGTTTGATCTGAATGATACTGGCACCATTACAGATTTCATTTTAGCAGAGGTCGGGCTGTCTGGGGCGGCAAAAGGTGAAGTTGCATGATAAAACCACCGCCCCTGCGTAACGATTGTTTTGCATTGCCTGCAGGTGTCAACTGGACGCCAGTGGACGACGCCCTTGCGTTGCTACGGGACCGTTTGTCGGTGGTGACGGGGGTGGAGCAGGTGGATTTGGGAGCGGCTTTGGGCCGGGTATTGGCCGTGGATGTCATCGCTGCGCGCTCAAACCCGCCTTTGGCAAATAGCGCGGTTGATGGCTATGGCTTTGCCGGGGCTGTCCCCAAAGGTGCGCATGTGATGCCGCTATTGGCGGCCCGTGCAGCGGCAGGTGGGGGATTTGACGGGGCGGTTCCGGCAGGAACGGCAGTTCGGGTGTTAACCGGGGCGGCTTTGCCGGATGGGGTGGAAACGGTCATTCTGCAAGAGGACGTGACGGTTGGCGCCCAGGAAATCGCCTTTCATGGTCCACTGAAAGCCGGGTCCAACACGCGCAAGGCCGGAGAGGACGTTGTCGCCGGGGATCGGGCTTTGGCAAGGGGGCGGGTTCTGACGGCGGTGGATTTGGCGTTGTTGTCGGCAGTGGGCGTGGCGCAGGTCGCGGTGTTTCAACGGTTGCGAGTGGCAGTGTTGTCCACCGGGGATGAACTGGTCGAACCGGGTGAGGTGATATCGCCGGATTTGATATATGACGCCAATCGGCCGATGTTGCTGGCGATGCTGGGCCAATTTGGCTTTGTTCCGGTTGATATGGGACGCGTACCCGATGATCGCGCGGCGCTGCGGTCGCGGCTGGACCAAGCCGCGGAACAGGCGGATGTGATCCTGACCAGCGGGGGCGCGTCGGCGGGGGATGAGGACCACGTTTCGGCCCTGTTGCAAGAGGCAGGAGCGATGCAGGAATGGCGTATTGCGCTTAAACCGGGTCGGCCTTTGGCGTTGGGGATTTGGGGTGGAAAATCGGTATTCGGTCTACCGGGAAACCCGGTGGCCGCGCTGGTGTGTACGCTGGTGTTTGCGCGTCCGGCAATGGGGGTTTTGGCCGGGATGGCTTGGCAGGAACCTCAGGGGTTTGATGTGCCCGCAGCGTTTGAGAAACGCAAGAAACCGGGGCGACGAGAGTATCTGCGCGCCCGGATCAGAGATGGCCGTGCTGAGGTGTTCGCATCAGAAGGGTCGGGGCGGATCAGCGGGTTAAGCTGGGCCGAAGGGCTGGTCGAACTGGGCGATGAAGAACGGGTTATTCAGCAGGGGGATATGGTGCGCTATATTCCATATGCGGGGTTTGGTGTGTAGATCGTTGAAATTTGTGGTACCTTCTAAAATTTGGTAAAAATTGGAACTTTTTATGAAAATTTTCGCTATTATTCTGGCTGCCTTAGTTGGTTTTTCGGGGCCTAGTTTGGCGCAGGAAAAGGAAAAGCCGCTTCGAAATTCCATCCTGAAAAAGGTCAAGATTGAGGGTTTGTCGCACAAATCGCGCTATCGGTTTGGGACCGTTAGTCAGCCGACCCGGCGCGGGAAAAAGGCGCAGAGATTTGAAATTCGGCATGGGGATTGCGGGCGTTCTTCTGGCTGGAGTGACTGTGAAAATGACCGCGGTCGCGTTGAAATGAAGGAAAATCCAAAAAATTCAATGTCAAAGCCGGGGCAGGGGGTTTGGTATGGATATTCAGTTTATATTCCAAAAGATTTTGTCAGTCTTGGACGTGCAAATACGATGTTAAGTCAGGTCAAGGCTGAAGGTTGGTTAATGCCGATGTGGTCGCTGACGTTCAATGACAGTCCGTACCTGAATTTTGCGGACAACAAAAAATGCAAAATCGGGTCTTTGTCCTCATGGAGGGGGCGGTGGAACGATGTGACGATTTACGCCTACTATGGGACCAGCGGTCAAAATGTTTATTTCCAATTATTCAAGGATGACAAACTGATTTGTCAGCGAAAAGCACCGTTTCTGCCGGCTGAATTCTCGGGGAAAAAGCCAAAGCTGGGGCTGAAATACGGAATTTACAACAGTTTTGTCAGCCGCTATTTGGCCAAACACGGTCGCATGCCTGCAGATGCCAAAGCATACAATCAAAGCCACGAGGGCGGAACATCTAAAAGCGCCTCGCCTGTGCCATATGAATTTGACTGGGGCGTAAAAGTACCGACACATGTGATTTATTATGATGAAATGCGCTATGGATTGCGGCGCGAAGACGTCGATGTGCGGATGCTTGAGGCGCGTGGCGTGCCCCCGGTCGATTGATTTGTGCCCAATCACTGTGGGGCGTTAGGGTGAACCCCATTAAGCGTAATACGGTTTAGTTGAGTTTGTCCATCAGCCGTTGCATAGGGTTGCGATCTGATGGCTTTGGTTGGGATGATTCATCCGTTTTGACGGGTGTCTTTGCCTTGGGCTTTGATTGGGTTGTCGATGATCTGGGCGGGGCCACACGCAGGGCGACTGCGTTCATGAAACGGCCACCATCACCATCCGCCAGATAGGGTGCCCCGTCCGATATACCCCGCAACAGATCGTCAAGCCATTCGGCGTCGGCGCGCGCAAAATCATGCAACACATAGCCGGCCACCGCCTCTTTGCGACCCGGATGCCCGACCCCAAGGCGCACACGGGTATAGGCATCGGTGATGTGCTCATGCAAGGACCGCAGCCCGTTATTGCCTGCATGTCCCCCTCCGTGTTTGACACGGGCCTTGCCCGGGGCGAGGTCGATTTCGTCATGCAGCACGATGATGTCGGTGGGATCGAGTTTGTAAAACCGCATGGCTTCGCCGACCGATTGGCCCGATCGGTTCATGAATGTTTCGGGTTTCAACAGCAGGATTTTTTCGTTTCCCAGCCGACCTTCGCTGATACGGCCCTGAAACTTGGACCTCCAGGGACCAAAGCTGTGATCTTCGGCAATCCGGTCCACAGCCATATAGCCGATGTTATGCCGGTTGCGGGCATATTTTTCCCCCGGATTTCCCAGACCGACAATAAGTTTCATGGCGTATGCCTTAGGTTTTTTGGATCGTTGCTATTGCTATGCCCCAGAAAACCGCAGTTTTCCAGAGCGGGCCAGAGACAAATAGTGAAAGATTGAGTCCTCTGATGTATCGTGGTGCCAGTAAATTGGCGCGGTGTTTGGGTTTGTCAGTCGAAATACAAATTCAATGTTACCAAAAAAAACGGGACCAGACTGGCCCCGCATTTTCATCAGATATTGAAAGCTGACTATTCTTCGGTTTGTTCGCCTTCGGCTTCTTCACCTTCGACGCCTTCGCCTTCGACCACTTCACCATCTTCGTCTTCATCGTCTGCAGAACGCAGACCCGATGGTGCCGAGATGTTGGCAACAACAAAGTCACGGTCGATAGTGGGTTTGGCGCCCGCTGGCAGGTCGATTGCTGAAATTGTGATGGTATCACCCACTTCAAGCCCGGTCAGATCTGCCGTCAGCGTGTCAGGGATATCACCTGCAGTCACGGTCAATTCGATCTCGGGACGCACAACTGTCAGAACACCGCCACGTTTCAGGCCGGGGGATTCTTCTTCGTTAAGGAACTCAACCGGGATGAACAGGGCGATTTTGGTGGAGCGATTCAAACGCATCAGGTCCAGATGTGTCGGAAGATCCTTGACCACATCACGTTGCACATCACGGCAAATGACGCGGACATCATCGTGGCCTTCAACCTTCAGGTTGAACAGCGTTGATTTGAACCGACCCTGACGCAGACGCGTCAGCAATTCGTTGAACGGGATATTGATCGGAAGCGGTTCATTGTCGCCACCAAAAACGATTCCAGGAACCAGACCGGCACGACGTGCCTGACGAGCGGCGCCCTTGCCTGTCCCCGTACGTTCCTGGGCGATAAGATCTGGGATCTCGTCAGCCATAGTAATTCTCCAAATGTTAAGGCGGGCATCCTCCAAGGCTGTATACCCGCGTGAAGCCGCGCATATAGACGGTTATTGCAGCATTGAAAAGAGTTTTTGCGTGTGCCCGGAATTTGCCCCCTGCAATGGTCCAAATCCTTGGGTTTTTGCCGCTGATGGTCAACAATCGGCAGAATGCAGTTGGTTGTCAGTCCAGTGACGTGATCAAATGCCCACCCGCATCTTTCAGGCGATGATAAAGATCAAACTCTGCCGCGCGTGCGGCCTGCAGCTTGCGTCGGGTATCTGACCCCAAAGGTGCTTCTGTTTCAGGCGAGACATTTTTCTGCTTCAGCACGATTTCCTGATCAAAGCGGTCGTCCAGAAACGATCGAAACACCAGCGGGTTTTCATAGGCAAACAGATGATGCACCAAAACGTCACCACGTCCGGATGTCAGCATGGACAGCTGGCTTCCGATACCGGCATAGTCTGGCGGATCATCCGAAATGACATCCAGCACAAACTGATCAAAGCTGATTCCGCCTGTCGATCTGGATGTTCTAACGTGCATGCTGCGGCTTCGGTAACGATACCAGCTGCGGATTTGTTCTTCGGGATCACGCATAACGGCAAATCGCTCGGGGCGCAGACCCATCGCATCCTCAAGAAAGGGTGCGATTTTGCGGTGGAACCGCTGCGCAGTTATGTGTTTGCGTTGCTTGGTGAAAATGATGTCGGCCATGGGTTTCAACGCCATCTCGATGGCTGTCGTTCCGGTTTTGGGAACAGCAATAAAAGCAAGCGACTGGGGCGAGAAAATCAACATGCCCCGTTTCTAACGTGTCTAACCTAATCTTGCCAACGACCTTCGAAATCCTGAGGGATCAGAAGATTGTGGCGTCCCAGATTGGCCACATTCTTTTCTCCGCAAAGGGCCATGGTGGTGTCCAGTTCTGTGCGGATCACGTCCAGCGCTGTGGTCACGCCTTTTTGCCCCATCGCGCCAAGGCCATAGATATAGCTGCGCCCGATATAGGTGCCGTGTGCGCCCATCGCCAATGCCTTTAGAACATCCTGCCCAGAGCGGATACCGCCGTCTATATGAACCTCGATGTCATCGCCCACGGCGTCCAGGATCGAGGGCAGCATGCGGATGGATGACAACGCGCCGTCCAATTGCCGACCACCGTGGTTAGAGACAACAATGGCGTCTGCACCAAGTTTCGCGGCCATTTTGGCGTCCTCAACATCAAGTATTCCCTTAAGGATGACTTTGCCGCCCCATTGCTCGATCAATTTGCTGATCTTGCCCCAGTCCAGCGATGGGTCGAATTGTTCGGCGGTCCAGGCACTTAGGGATGACGTGTCTGTAAGCCCCTCTACATGGCCGACGATATTGCCGAATTCACGGCGTTTTGCCCCCAGCATCTCTATGCCCCACGACCATTTGGTCATCAGGTTCGCGATGGTTTTTGGCGTCAGTTTAGGCGGCGTGCTTAGTCCGTTTTTGATGTCTTTGTGCCGTTGCCCAAGAATTTGCAGATCCAGTGTTATCACCAAAGCCGAACATCCGGCATCCTTGGCGCGTTGGATCAGGCGGCTGGTGTAATCGGTGTCTTTCATCACATATAACTGAAACCAGAACGGTTTTTGCGTATGTTCAGCAACGTCCTCGATTGAATTGATTGACATGGTGGACAGGGTAAAGGGCACCCCAAAATCTGCGGCAGCCTGCGCCGCCTTCATCTCGCCGTCGGCATGCTGCATGCCGGTCAAACCAACCGGAGCAAGCGCCACAGGCATCGCGACATCTTCGCCGATCATTTTTCCCGCAAGGCTGCGGCCGGTCATATCCACCGCCACGCGCTGGCGCAGTCGGATTTTTTCATAGTCGGAACTGTTTTCGCGAAAGGTCTGTTCCGTCCAGCTACCGCTTTCGGCGTAATCATAGAACATGCGCGGTACGCGACGTTCGTAGATACGTTTCAGGTCTTGGATGTTGGTGATTACGGGCATGCTGGGCCTCAATCTGGTTGGTCAAGTTTGTTTACCAATACGCTGAACAATTCTCAACGGGCAAATTCCTCTTGCATTAGTACGAAATCGCACTAAATAGAATGATATGAAAGTAAAAATGGAGATTCGATATGACACTTTCCCGCCGCCAAGCCATCACTCTGATCGGAGGAGGCACGATTTTTGCCGCCAGCGCCGCCGCTGCCGGTTTTCTGACAACCCGAACGCCAACGCTGGCTTTGGCCCCATGGGAAAACGCGGGCGGGTATGACGATCCGCGCAAACGCGCTTTGTCGTTTGCTTTGCTGGTGCCAAATCCACATAATCTGCAACCATGGATCGTTGATCTTGAGGGCACAGACGGATTGGCGCTTTATCAAGATCAAAGCCGAAAAATTCCGCATACGGATCCGTTTGATCGTCAAATCACTATTGGGTTGGGCTGTTTTTTAGAACAATTGGTGATCGCCGCCTCGGCTGATGGCTACGCTGTCGATCTGACGCTGTTTCCTGATGGCCCTGATGGAGCCATCGCGCGGGCTGTGTTTTCACCGGGTGCAAAGGCCGATCCGCTTGCCAGTGCAATTATGGATCGTCGATCCTGTAAAGAGGCGTATGCCGAGACCTTGGTTTCCGAACGGGCTGCAAAAGAACTCGCGCCATATGCGGATGTGATAACAGATTCAGATATGGTGCAATTGTTACGCGATCTGACATGGGAAGCGTTCTTAATCGAGATGTATACACCACATACATTGAAAGAAAGCGTTGATCTGATGCGCTTTGGCAAAGCTGAGATCAATGCCAATCCGGATGGTATCAGCCTTGGCGGGCCGTTTCTGGAAAGCCTGATGTTGGCGGGAATCCTAAACCGCAAAGATCAGACTGACCCTGAAAGCATCGGATTTCAGAAAGGTCTTGAGATATTTAACACCTTGATGATGGCAACACCTGCCTATGCGGTCCTGACCTCTGATGGCAACACAAGGGTCGATCAGATCACAACTGGCCGGCGCTGGCTGCGACTTAATCTGGCGACAACGCAGATGGGGCTGTCGCTGCATCCCGTCAGTCAATGTCTGCAGGAATATCCTGAAATGGCAGATCAGTACGCGCAGGTGCATGACCTTCTTGCGGCACCCGGTCAGACGGTTCAAATGCTGGGGCGACTGGGCTATGGTCCGAAAACCGCGCCTTCACCCCGGTGGCCGCTGGAAACAAGATTGAGAAATGCCTGATGCAAGAAAATGACCCGACGCTGTTCTTTGGTGTTTTCAATGAAATCGGCATCATAGAACAGCTTAGCCGCGCTTTGTTTGAGGCGCGGCTGCCAAAGGGTCTGATTGCACCGCATTTTGCGGCGCTAAGCCATTTGATCCGGGTTCGGGACGGGGCCACGCCTATGGAAATGGCTCGGGCGTTTCAGGTGCCCAAGACGACAATGACGCATACACTGTCTGTTCTGGCAAAACATGAACTGGTGGACATACGGCCCAATCCAAATGATCGGCGGTCCAAATGTGTTTGGCTGACGGATGCAGGACGGGCCATGCGTGACAAGGCGATTGCCGATATGTCCCCGGATTTTCGGGTATTGGCCGATGGTTTTGACACAGACCGCCTTGTGGAAATCCTGCCTGTGCTGACAGACCTAAGGGTGTTTCTGGACAATCATCGCAACGCCGAGCCGCCGCGTGACCGGCCAGTTACTGACGGAAAGAATGGTTGACCGGCACCTGTGCATCAGCCTGTTAAGCTGAATGTGCCCCGTCTGACAACGCTTTAACAAAGGCCAGAACCTCGTCTACGGGTTTGCCCGCAGCAATCATGGCAACAATGGCCGAGCCAACCACAGCACCGTCGGCGACAGCAGCAATGGCACGGGATTTGGCCGGGGTGTTGATACCAAAACCCACAATCACTGGCAGATCAGTTTTCGCTTTGATCCGGGCGACCTCGGGGGCGACGTCATCGGCGTTGGCTTCGGCCGAACCTGTGATACCAGTGACAGACACATAATACACAAACCCAGAGGTATTTTGCAGAACACGGGGCAGGCGTTTGTCGTCGGTTGTCGGAGTCGCAAGGCGGATAAAGTTCAAACCAGCGGCCTGCGCTGGGATACATAATTCGCTGTCTTCTTCGGGCGGTAGGTCAACGATGATCAGCCCGTCAATGCCAGCGATTTTTGCCTGCTTCAGAAACCTGTCCACGCCACGGCTATAGATCGGATTATAGTAGCCCATCATCACGATCGGAGTTACATCGTCCGTTTCGCGAAACGCAGCAGCCAGCGCCAGTGTCCGGTCCAGCGTCATTCCCCCATCCAGCGCGCGTTGCCCGGCCAATTGAATGGTTGGGCCATCCGCCATCGGGTCGGTGAATGGCAGGCCAAGCTCAATAATGTCGACACCTGCGGCTGGCAGGCCTTTGACAATCTCAAGTGATGTATCGAAGTCAGGATCGCCCGCCATCACATAGGACACAAATGCCTTTTTCCCTTTGGTTTTGAGATCAGCAAATTTGGCGTCGATACGGGTCATGTGATGTAATCCTTATTGTCTAGACTGCCATGCCAAAACACCGCGGGAAAATCAATGCCGGTTTGGGGTTTCCACCCCTGTCGAGTTGCAGTTTGATGGAACGGCCAGCGAAAACCACTCATGGGAGACTTAGAATGAGAAATGATATGGACGGACGGATTGCTCTGGTAACAGGTTCGGCCACCGGATTGGGTCGCTCAATGGTGATAAAACTGGCCGAGCGGGGGGCGAATGTGATCGTTAACTATTCCCGTTCAGTGACCGAGGCCGAAGAAACGGTTGATTTATGTCGAACAGCGGGGGCGCAGGTGCAATTGGTCAAAGCCAACGTCGCAGACCCCGCCGATTGCCGGGCATTGGCGGATGCGGCAGCCACGCAGGGGCGGCTTGATATTCTGATGAATAATGCCGGCATAACAAGGCACGCGCGAGATCATTCTGATCTGGACGCGCTGAGTAAAGAGGACTTCATGGATACTTATGAGGTCAATGTCGTTGGTCCCTATCTGATGTTACAGGCGACCAAACCGCTGCTGATTGCGGCGTATGATCAAACCGGTCGCGCCAGTGCGGTGCTTAACACGTCGTCCATTGCCGGGGTGAATGCGACGGCATCGTCGGTGGCCTATGCCGCAACCAAGGCTGCACTTAACAATATGACACTGGCACTTGCGCGTGCTCTTGCGCCGCAAATCCGGATCAACGCCATCTGTCCGGGATTTATTGGCACGCGTTGGTTCAAAGACACGATGGATGACGACGCTTATGCCAAAACGCTGGACTATGTGAAAGGCGCATCCGCGCTGGGCGTTGCGTCCGGGCCAGACGATATAGCTGATTCAGCCCTGTTCTTTGTGTCGGATGACTCGCGTCATGTGACGGGTGAAACCTTGCTGGTGGACGCCGGGATGCATTTGAAAACCTGAGCTGCATGGCTTGCGTCCGACGCGCGCTGACACTATTAACCGCGCGACACTGAATTCGGGGGCCATCATGGGTTTCAAAATGGGAATCGTGGGT
>JAHRVZ010000394.1 GCA_019090405.1 Paracoccaceae bacterium | reverse complement strand
TGCGTCTGGAAGTGGCTGAACGGCAAGAGGCCGAAGCTGCGTTGAAACAGGCGCAGGCCGATTTGGTGCAGGCGGGCAAACTGTCTGCTTTGGGGCAGATGAGCGCGGGTATCAGCCATGAATTGAACCAACCCTTGATGGCGATCCAGTCCTTTGCCGAAAACGGTACTCAATATATCAAACGCGGGCGACCTGAGATCGCAGGCGATAACCTTGGCCGCATATCTGATCTGGCGCATCGCATGGGGCGGATCATCAAAAACCTGCGCTCTTTTGCGCGGCAAGAAAGCGAAGCGGCCGGCAGGGTTGATATTGTTGCTGTTTTAGAGTCGGTTATTGAACTAACCGGCCCACGATTGCGCCGGGACGGGATTCAACTGGATTACAGCAAACCTGACACCCCGGTTTGGGTGCATGGCGGCGAGGTGCGACTGGGGCAGGTGTTTGTCAATTTGCTGAGCAACGCCGCAGATGCAATGGTGGTCAGCAAACGCAAGGTGCTAAGCATTGAAGTTTCAGATGCTGCTCAACTAACCGTTTCAGTACGTGATACCGGTCCGGGCATTGATATGCCGGACAAGATGTTTGAGCCGTTTTATACCACCAAAGAGGTCGGCACATCCGAGGGCATGGGGCTTGGCCTGTCAATTTCCTACGGCATCGTGCAAAGTTTCGGCGGTGATATTCGCGGTGAAAATGCACCGGGGGGCGGGGCTTTGTTTACTGTGCAACTGGAACGCTGGCGTGATGAGGTCGCGGCATGAATGTGCCTGTCCTGTTGGTTGATGATGATGTGGCTATACGTGAGTCATTGGCGCAAACGCTTGATCTTGCAGGGTTTACGGCAATCACCCGTGGGTCGTTCGTGGCCGCCAAAGATCACATCAGCACCGATTTTCCCGGCGTGATCCTGTCTGACATCCGCATGCCGGGGCGTGATGGGTTTCATCTGTTGGCCTATGCGCGCGAGGTGGACGAGGCGCTGCCGGTAGTATTGCTGACAGGCGAAGGTGATATTCCGATGGCGGTTTCGGCAATGGAACTTGGGGCGTTTGATTTTCTTGAAAAGCCCTGCGCGCCCGGTGATCTGGTTGCGGTTCTGAACCGGGCTGTGGCGGTGCGTACCACAGCGCTTGAGGCGCGTGCCGATCTGGCGCGAAGCGAAGCAGGTGATCCTGCGGCGCGGTTGATCTTTGGGATATCTGATCTGGCCAATGAGCTGCGTGCAAAGGTCCGTCTGGTGGCCGGGGTGGATACCGAGGTTCTTGTGACCGGCCCGCCGGGTAGTGGCATTTCCAAAATCTCTGAGGTCATCCATCTATGTTCATCCCGCGCGCAGGGACCGTTTGAAAAACGCGCGGCTGCAGGGTTGGGGCGTGGCGCGCTAAAGCAAGCTCTTGATGCCAGTGTCGGCGGATCATTGTTTATTGATGAAGTAACCCAGATGAGCGCTGACACACAGCTGGCATTGACCGAAGCGCTTGATGCCGGATGCGAGGCGCGGCTGATGGCAGGCAGCACAGCGGTGCTGCACGAGGGACAAGTGACAGCGGATTTGTTCTATCGGTTGCAGGTGATGAGCGTCAGGATACCGTCGCTGGCAGAGCGGCCCGAAGACATTGCCGTTTTGTTTCGACAATATGTCGAACAGGCCAGCGAGCAGGCCGGGTTACGCGCGCCTGAAATATCACCCGAAGTCATTGCCGGACTGATGGCGCAGGACTGGCCGGGCAATGCGCGCGGCCTGATGTCGGATGCTATGCGTTTTGCACTGGGCTTGCAGGATATGGCGGCGCAGGACGATGTCGCGGACGATCGTGAAATGGGGCTGACTGAACGGATGGCGCAGGTTGAACAATCGCTGCTTGAGGCGGCTTTGCGTCGCTCGGGTGGGCAGGCCAGCGAAGCTGCAAAGGCGCTCAAACTGCCGCGCAAGACGTTTTATGACAAACTGGCCCGCTATGGGATTCGCCCCGAGGCATTTCGCGGATAAACTGTGCGGAATTTCGCACATCTGACGAATCATGTTGTGCGAAGATTCGCACAACTCCATGACATGTCGGAATTAGTTAACCCGGCCAGTCACTATAAGTGCATGATAATAAAAGAATAAGTGTAATTTGAATCACTTGCATCACAAAGGATTGAGCGAATCTTCATGATTCGCTTCACTTATCCCAGCGCACCGAATCCCGGTGCGAGAGGGGTTATGCCCTCGAAATTTGTATTTTCCGGAGGAGAACCCGATGAAATTTTTAACAACGGCCGCAATGGCCATGGCGCTGGGCGTCACTGCAAGCGCTGGATTTGCCGCGTGCGATGAAGGCGAAATCGTCGTCAAGTTCGCGCATGTAACCAACACTGACAAACACCCCAAAGGCATCGCCGCCACGCTGCTGGAACAGCGCGTCAATGACGAGATGAATGGCGTGATGTGCATCGAAGTGTTCCCGAACTCGACCCTGTATAACGACAACAAAGTCCTTGAGGCGATGTTGCAGGGTGACGTGCAACTGGCGGCGCCATCGCTGTCCAAGTTTGAAAAATTCACCAAACAGTTCCGCCTGTTCGATCTGCCATTCATGTTCAAGAACATCGAAGCTGTGGATGCATTTCAGTCTGGTCCCGAAGGTCAGGCATTGCTGGACAGCATGCAGCGTCGTGGCCTGCAGGGTCTCGCGTTCTGGCACAATGGCATGAAACAGATGTCCGCCAACAAACCTCTGGTCGCGCCCACGGACGCCAATGGTCTGAAGTTCCGGGTCCAGTCGTCTGACGTTCTGGTTGCCCAAATGGAAGCCATCGGTGGAAGCCCGCAGAAAATGGCGTTCTCAGAAGTTTACGGAGCGCTGCAGCAGGGTGTTGTGGATGGTCAGGAAAACACCTGGTCCAACATTTATGGCAAGAAGTTCTTTGAAGTGCAGGACGGTGTCACCGAAACCAACCACGGTATCATTGACTATCTTGTTGTGACTTCGGTTGACTGGC
>JAHRVZ010000393.1 GCA_019090405.1 Paracoccaceae bacterium | reverse complement strand
CATCCATTTCGAGGGCAAAAAGGCATGCCCGCGGCTTTCAAATTCTACTTTGAGCTTATCCAGATAGGCAAAGGCCATCGCCTGCAACTGGCTCTCATTGCTGTCAGCAAGAGTGCAGCAAAATGGCCAAGACGGGTGATTGGCGAGAAGAACAATTCTTCTACCATCGGTGCCATCTCCAAACCGGTCCAGTTGAAGCGCTTTGTCGGAAGGGTCCCATTCTTGGCAAGTCATCGGGTTTGAATCAGCAGTTTCATTCACGTGTTTCCATACAAATTATCTCTGATATGCCTGTCATATTACCACATTTGCAGGTTTTCGCCTAAACCCGGTTTAAAGGCGCTCGCAAGTCGTTGATCTGCGTGGTTATTCTAAGTGCTGAGATAGAAAATGAATGGCCGTTCCAACTGGTCTCAGCTTCATTGTAGAGCCAAGGAATGCTGTATTCCCGCTGACGAATAGCTTTTGGAAGGTGGACCGCAACAATCTGCTGGCCGTAACTATCAGAAAGGGCCGGTCGTCGATATCAGACGAGGCACTTCAGATCCGTTCGGCAAGGCAAACTACGCCACTCCACAATCAATCCCCAACATTACCCAAATACAAACGATCCAGAAAGAACAGCCAAACAGCGTTTTCGATAATCTTTGACGGTGGCGATGGGTTCTGAAAACGGCGGAATTATTACCAGCCTGTCCACAATTGGGATGACCCGGCGTCATTTTCACGATTCCGGTCACATGACTGTTACGCAAGCCATCTAGGGCAGGCGCGTGGAAGGTGGATCAGAAACCGCCTTTTGTTCGAAAGCAACGCCTTGAAAAGGAATTCCCGATGAAACTGCGCCTTGCCCCCGTTTTTGCGTCAGCGTTGGCGCTGATGATCCCCTTTGCCGCCGATGCCGAAACCTTGACGCTGTATACGTCTCAGCCCAATGCCGACGCACAGAAAACCGTCGACGCCTTTACCGCCGCCCACCCCGAGATCAAGATCGAATGGGTCCGCGATGGCACTACGAAACTGATGGCCCGCCTGCGCGCCGAGATCGAGGCAGGCAACCCTCAGCCCGATGTTTTGCTGATTGCCGACATGGTCACTCTTGAAGGCATGGCCCAGGATGGGTTGTTACAGCCCCATATGTCCAGCGAAGCCCAAGCCTATGATCCCGCACTTTTCAGTGCCGATGGCTATTACTATTCGACCAAGTTGATCACCAGCGGCATTGTTTACAACACCGCCGCTGATACGATCCCTACATCATGGAAGGATCTTGCCGCTGACAACGCCGTCGGCAAAGTGGCGATGCCATCACCGCTGTATTCCGGGGCCGCGTTGATCCATCTGGCGACGTTAACAAATGACGCCGATCTGGGCTGGGACTATTACGAAACACTGGCCGCCAATCAGGCCCGCGCGCAGGGCGGTAACGGAGGCACCTTCAAGGCGGTTGCCTCGGGCGAGAAACCTTATGGCATGGTTGTTGATTTTCTGGCGATCCGCAACAAGGCCAAAGGATCACCGGTTGATTTCGTCTTTCCCAGCGAAGGCGTCAGCTATGTGACCGAACCGGTTGCAATCATGAGCAGCGCCAGAAATGTTGACGCCGCCGCTAAGTTCGTCGACTTTTTACTTAGCAAACAAGGTCAGGATCTGGTGTTGGAAATGGGCTATATTCCGGCCCGCAACGGCATGGGCGTACCCAAAGGTTTCCCGGCCCGCGATGAAATCAAGCTGATGGCCTTTGATCCCGCCGCGGCCTTAGAAAATGCCGAAGCAAACAAGTCGCGTTTCGCCGAAGTGTTTGGCGTTAAGTGAACCTGCTCATGGCACATAAACTGCAAGGCAGCCGCCCGGAAGGTTGGCTGCTTTCGCTTTTGATGGTTCCGGTGATCCTTATCACTTTGGCACCTGTGGTGCGGTTGTTTATCGAAGGCATAACCGTTGACGATCAGCTGGACAGCGGCCTGTTCACCGAAGTCTTGTTGCGAGGCAGCACCCAAAGTGCCCTGTGGCATTCGCTTTTTACGGCTGGTGTTGGCACGGTCATATCTGTGTTGATTGGCGGTGCGTTTGCGTTTCTGGTCGCCCTGACGGACGTGCGGGCCAAGGCCGCGTTGGTGTTCAGTCTGATGATCCCGATGATGATCCCGCCGCAAATTACCGCGCTGGCATGGACACAGGTTATGGGGCCGTCATCGGTTCTGCTCAAAACACTGGGGATGGCGCCGCCGTTGGGGGCACCACAGCCGCTGTATTCGCCGATGGGTATCGCCCTGTTGCTGGGTATCCAGCATTCTTCGATCGTGTTTTTGACCCTGCGCGCGGGCTTGCGCAGCATCCCACCCGAAACGGTCGAGGCCGCGCGGATTTCCGGTGCAAAGGGCCTGAGGGTCTGGTGGCAAATTGTCTTGCCGCTGTGCCTGCCAAGTCTGGCAGCAGGAACGGCAATGGCTTTTGTCACGGCCCTTGGTAATTTTGGCATCCCGGCCATTTTGGGCATTCCTGCGGGGTATTCGACCTTGCCAACACTGATCTACCAACGCCTTTCGGGCATGGGCACCACGGTTTTGTCCGAGGTCGCTGTGCTTGCGATCCTGATTGGCGCGGTGGCTTTGCTGGGGGTTTTTCTGCATCGGTATTTTCTGGGTCAGCGCGCTTACGGTCTGGTTGGTTTGGCCACGAGACCGTTGGAGGTCCGGCTGGGGCAGACCCGCTGGATGGTTGAGTTTACGCTTTGGGCAGTGATCGCAACCATTCTGGTACTGCCGATTCTGGCGCTGATCGTGACCTCTTTGGTGCCTGCTTACGGTGTACCGCTTAGCTGGGAAACCGCCACGTTTGCTGGTTGGCACGAGACCCTTTTCCGCCAGCCGGTAACGGCTCGGGCTTTTCGCAATTCCTTGCTGCTGGCCACCGGGGCATCGCTGGTTTTGATGGCGGTTTCCCTGCCGTTGGCATGGTCAATGCAGCGCCATCCAAACCGGATTACCCGTATATTTGATGTGCTGGTGGACCTACCTTATGCGCTGCCCGGTGTGGTTCTGGCCATCGCCTGCATTCTGATGTTCATCAATCTGCCGTTCACGGAATACACGCTTTACGGCACGATCTGGATCATCTTTATCGCCTATTTGGCGCGGTTTTTCACCATCATGCTGCGCCCGGTGCAATCGGCCTTGCAACAGCTTGACCCGTCAATGGAAGAAGCCGCGCAATCCGCCGGGGCCGGGTTGGCCTGTCGGTTGCGGACCATCCTGTTGCCACTGACGGCCCCGGCGGCAGCGGCCGGGGCGATTTTGGTTTTTCTGACGGCGTTTAACGAATTGACGGTTTCGGCGCTGCTTTGGTCATCGGGGTCTGAAACGCTGGGTGTGGTGATTTTCAACCTTGATGACAGTGGGGAAACCGTCATGGCGTCGGCTGTTTCGGTCACGGTTGTGCTGGTTGTGATCGCATTGATGGGCGCGATCCAGTTCATGTCGAAATTCATGCCAAAAGGAGTGGTCCCATGGCAAAAGTAACGTTGTGTGATGTTAGCAAGAACTTTGATGGGGTGCCGGCATTAAGCGAGGTTTCGGCGACGATAAAAGACGGGGAATTTGTTGCCCTTCTGGGTCCGTCGGGCTGTGGGAAAACCACGCTTTTGCGGCTGATCGCCGGGTTCGAGGCTCCCTGCGAAGGCGAAATTCTGGTAGATGAAGGCACCGTTGCTTCGGCCAGAACCAACACGTTGGTGCCGCCCGAGGCACGCAATATGGGCATTGTTTTTCAATCCTATGCGTTGTGGCCCCACATGAGCGTGCTTCGAAATATCGCCTATCCGCTTGAAGTAGGCGGCATGGCGCGTGCGCAACGCGAGGCCAAGGTCGCCGCCGCGCTTCAGATGACCGGACTGACCAAATATGCTGATCGCATGCCTGCCGCCCTGTCTGGCGGGCAGCGTCAGCGCGTGGCGCTGGCGCGGTGTCTGGTTGCTGACCCAACTGCGGTGCTGCTGGACGAACCGCTTGCCAATCTTGATCTGGCTTTGCGCGGGGCAATGCGTGACGCCTTCGCGGCGTTTCACCAGCGTACCGGCGCGACGATGATTTATGTCACCCATGACCAGACCGAGGCGATGGCCATGGCCGACCGTGTGGCCGTGATCGTTGAAGGAAGGATCGTGCAGTTTGCGCCGCCTGAAACCCTGTACAATGAACCGGCCAACAGTTTTGTTGCAGGCTTTGTCGGTGATGGCGCGGTCGTGGATGTTAACGCGGGCGATCGTATCGGCCCGACAGCGGTTCAGGTAACATTCATGGGCCAGCCCGTGACCGCCCGCAGCCATACCGACCGGCCCAACCGCCTGTGCATTCGTCCCGAGGATCTGACGGTAAGCGATCAGGGCGTGCTGCGTGCCAAAGTGCGTCAATGCACCTATCTGGGAGGTCGGTTTCGGCTGTCCCTAAAGACCGGTCATGGCGCTGATCTGGTGGTATTCAGCGCCAAGCGCGTTGATGTCGATTCAACGCTGGGACTGACCATAGCCACCCCTTGGGCATTTACACAAGAGGCCGCCCATGGCTGAAATCAACATCCTGTCCGGTATCGGCAGCAAAGGCCCCGGCTGTATCCGCCTGACGACTGACAAACACGTTTGGCTACTTGATTGCGGCCACGGCCCCGAGGCCAGTTCGCCCTTTGAAGAGGTCTGGCTAGAGGGTGCGGATGCGGTGTTCATCACCCATGATCATGTTGATCACATCGGTGGTGCGGCGCATGCCATACGCGCCGGATTGCCAATCTATGCCACTGCCATCACCGCGCGCGCCTTGCCGCCGGGGGCGGATGTGCGGGTGTTACCCAGTCAGGGTGTGAGCGAAATCGACGGCATCAAACTGCACACCGGGCGCAATGGTCATGCGTTGGGTGGTGTCTGGTTTCATTTTGATCTGGGAAAGGGGCTGTTTTATTCGGGGGATTGGTCTGAAGAATCCCAGTGGTTTACCTTTGATCCGCCGCCCCCCGCAGACATCGCTTTGATTGACGCCTCGTACCATCTGAACGACATTGTGCAACAGCAATGCAAACAAGAACTGAACGCCCAGATTGCCAGCCTGCCGGGCACTTTGTTGTTCCCGGTGCCCCCCTCTGGTCGGGCCGGAGAACTGGCTCTGCACCTGATGCAATTCGATGAGGTCAGCCTTGACGACACTTGTCGCGCAGCCATAGACGCGGCCCTGAAGGCGGGTGTCAAAGCCGGGATTGACCCGGCTGCGGCGGCCATTCTGCCGCTGCTGAACAAACCTTTCAACCCCGATGCGCGTTTCCTGATCTGCGACAATCCGAACGCCGATGGCGGCATGGCCTGGGCTATCGTGCAACGTTGGCACGACAGCGGTCGTCTGGGGCGCGACGGTCATGTGATCTTTACCGGCCACATGACCGCCCATGCGCGCAGCATCGCTGACCACCCCGGAGGGCGCTTTGCCCGCTGGAACGTGCATCCACCATTGCGGGATCAAATTGGTTTGGTCACGCGGTTGGGGGCTACGCGGTATGCGCCGTTGTTTTGTACCTTGCCAGAAAACTATCTGATCGAAAACGGATTCAGCGCTGAGGTTCTGCTGCATGGAAGGGCAACGTTGTGACAGAACACAAAATACCGCGCCGCCCATTTTGCCTGATCCGCCACGGCGAAACCGATGCCAATCGCAAAGGCATCATCGCAGGCCGTCTAGAGGCGCAATTGACCGCTTTGGGACAGGCTCAGGCCTGCAAAATTGCAACCCTGCGCTGGAACCGTCTGCTGCTTTTTTCCAGCCCGCAAAACCGCGCGGTCGAGACAGCTTTTCTGGCTTTCCCGGGCGTGGAAGCCACCCAAATACCCGACCTCAGAGAGCGCGATTGGGGCAATCTGGAAGGTCAGCCTTTGTCAGCGATGATCCCGCGCAGAGACACGCCGGAAAATGGCGAGGCTTGGCAGGATATGCTGTTGCGCACCCAGCGTGGCCTGATGCACGCGCTGCTTGACCCCCGCGTTGGTCTGCCGGTGCTGGTTGCCCATTCCGGCACCATCCGCGCCATCAGACATCTGACCGGTGGAACTGAACACGGTCTCCGCCCGCCGAATGCAGCGCCTCTTTTCTTTACGCCGGTGGCTGAGGGCTGGCAGGAAAGCATGCGAAGGCCAAAGCGGCAGGGGGCATTTGATTGAAATGCCCAAGGTATCAGGCCGTCAACAGACCGTGTTAGAAGAAATCGACTTGTTGGCGGGCAGGGCGGTCACATAGCGTTCTTCCATGACCAAACCAAGATCTTTTCATAACCATTTCAACTTTGGTTGTCATCTTCACTCTCTCACCACTTTCAAGCCAACTGTGACGCCGTTCTGGATGCTCACGAAGAAATCCATGATGATTTCTGCGCTGAACTACAGGATATGGCAACACAAGCGGTCCTGGGTGATGGCCTGTAGCAAAGCACCACTACTGGCCCGATCCAGCACAAAGAGGCGCAAAGAACAAGATTCCAGACAGGGGAGGTTGTGACCAACAGACAATCAATTCAAACTGCCGACTCATATTCGGATCAACGGGGCTTTGCCCTTGACCGTTACCGGCAATCCGCAAAAGTTTCTCATGCGCGATGAAATGGTCGAGGAATTGTCACAGATAAACGGAGTAACCGCAGAATGATCAACTTTGACAATGTCGACCGGACTTATGAAGCTGCACGCAAAACATACGAGCTTGATATTCCTGAACATTTCAACTTTGCCTTCGACGTGATTGATGTACGGGCCAAAGAGGCAGACAAAGACGCGCTTTTGGCTGTGAATACAGAGCAAGAGACCCAACTCACAGTCAGCTTCTCTGACCTTGCCAGGGCGTCCGCGCAGTTTGCACAGGCGCTGATGGGCCTGGGTCTTGAACGTGGTGACGCGGCCTGTGTCGTGATCGGGCGCGAACCCGCCTGGCACAAGGTTCTGTTTGGCTGCATGAAGGCTGGCGTCATCTCTATGCCGGGCACCAACCTGTTGACCGCCAAGGATATTGCCTATCGCTGTAATCAGGCCGGGGCCAAAGCGATCATCATCTCGCCGATGCATGTTGAAAAAGTCGATGCCATTCGCGCCCAATGCCCGACTGTTGAACATTTCATCGTGATTGGTGATGCAGGTGACGGATGGCATTCGTTTGATGCACTGTGCGCGGCGCAGGACGGATCACTTACCGGTGATGACGTGGCACCGTTCAAAGCCACTGATACGATGATGATCTATTTCACATCCGGCACCACGGCACTGCCGAAAATGGTGCCGCGTGATTTTGGTTATGCGCTGGCGCATGCGGCGACTGCACTGTTCTGGATGGACCTTCGGGAAAGTGACATGCACTGGTCTCTGACCGATACCGGCTGGGCAAAGGCGGCCTGGGGGATGTTGTTCCCGCAAATGCTGATCGGCTGTACCACGGTTCTGTTTGAAACGCCGGGTATGGATGCCGAACAGCACCTGAATGCAATCAAGGATCTGGGCGTCACCACTTTTTGCGCGCCGCCTACGGTGTATCGACTGTTCGCACAGCAGGATCTGGCCCAGTATGATCTGACATCGCTGCGCCGATGTCTCGGCGCAGGTGAACCCCTGAACCCCGAAGTCATCCGCTATTGGAAAAAACAAACCGGTACGACCATCGCCGATGGCTATGGCCAGACAGAAACCATCAACATCGTCGCCAATTTCCCCGGTGTGGAAACCCGCAACGGCTCTATGGGTAAACCTGTTCCCGGTTTCGACGTGGATGTCGTTGACGATGACGGCAACGTCCAGCCAGACGGAGAGGTCGGTCATATCGCGGTTCGCACCAGCGAAAACTGGCCCGCAGGGTTGTTTCATGGCTATCTGAAAGACGGCAATCTGATTACCGAACCGTTCCGCAATGGCTGGTATTATACCGGCGATACCGCGTCACGTGATGCGGATGGCTATTTGTGGTTCGTGGGTCGATCGGACGACCTAATTTCGTCGGCGGGCTACCGGATCAGCCCGTTCGAAGTTGAAAGCGCGCTTTTGGAACATGAAAGCATCATGGAAAGTGCTGTGATTGGTGTGCCTGATGCGACCCGTGGCCATCTGGTCAAGGCCTATATCATACTTGCCGAAGGGGTAGAGGGGTCAGAGACGTTGGCCAAGGAAATTCAGGAGTTTTGCAAGAATTTGACTGCGCCCTACAAATACCCGCGCGAGATTGAATTTGTCACGACCCTGCCCAAGACGATCTCGGGCAAAATCCGCCGCGTCGAACTGCGCGACGAAGCTGGGTAAGTCGCGTCGGGATGGGAACATGTTATGCAAACATGGACAAAACGCGACAGCGTGGCCATCAGGACAAGAATACGCGCGCGTTTATCCATAGCCATCGAAGTGTCAGAGAGATGGCCGCCCACATCACTTAGAGGTGGGCGACCTGTTACTTTAGTTGCTTTGTTCAGCCAGAGCGGCACGGAACGCGTTCAGAATATCTGTACCCGGCTTACCACGGGCATCCAGTGCGCTGGCCCATTCGGCACCAACCCCGCCAAGCATTTCGTTCAGCTTGGCAACATCCGCGTCAGGAAAAGTGTTGAACACAATGCCACTGTCCGCCAGTTCCTGTTTGGATTCACCGTTCATCCTGTCGGCAACGGCACATCCCGATCGGGTGACCGCTTCGCCTGCTTTGGTCATTGCTTCCTGAACGTTTGCAGGCAAGGCATTCCAGCGGTCGATACTGATCACATAGGTCGCAACAAATGACCCGAAATTGATGTCCTGAGTTCCGTACTTCAGGAATGGCTCCATGTTATAGGCCAGAATGCTGGGATAGGGGAAAAGTCCGGCATCAATTGTGCCACGCGACAGGGCTTCGCGGACTTCGGGGGCTGGCATCTGTACCGGTACGCCGCCAAACTTAAGCACTGCGATTTCCTTGGCTCCACCGGTCGACCGGATTTTCAGGTTTGCCAGGCTATCAAAACCGTTAAGCTCTTGTCCGGTGGTCACTACATTGTACGGAGGCAGTACCATGGCAAACAGCAGACGGACGCCATTTGGTTCAAATTCGGCGGCATCCAGTGGTCCGCCGGGTTTTGCGATCTCCCAATAGGCCAATGTGCCGCCACAAGAGGTGGTGAACGCTTCGGGCAGCTCGCCGACCGACGACAATGGCATCTTGTCGCTGACATAGGATGGGCCGACATACCCGATATCCGTCACGCCGTCTTTGGTCAAAGACAGCAGATCCTTTGCCTTGCCTAACTGCTGGGCCGGGAAATATTCGAAACTGACGTCGCCATTGGTCATCTCAGTGACCTGTTCCATGAATATCTTCAGGGTGTTTTCAGCGATGTAATGTCCAGTGGGAAAGCTGTCAGCCGCGCGCAGCGAAATTTCTTCTGCCGAGGCCACGGGGGCCAGGGACAGGGTGCTCATGGCGACTGCGGCCATGAAACCGATACTCTTTTGGGTCATTGGGTGGTCTCCTCCTAGGTTGGTTTTGGTCGTTTGGATCTGGCCGCAGTTACTGCATCGTTGATGGCAGCCAGAGGATAATTGCAGGGAATGCCGTCATCAGGGCGATGATGAACAGATGGGCAAACACGTGCGGCATGGCCCCGCGGAACAGTTCGGACAGGGGACGGCGGGTATAGCGGGCAACCACAAAGACGTTCATCCCCATGGGCGGCGTGACCATCCCGACCTCGGCTGTGATTACGACGATGACCCCGAACCAGATCGGATCGAAACCCAGCGAGATGATCAGCGGCAATACCACCGGAACAGTCAGGATCAGAATTGCGATCTGGTCCATAAATGCACCCAGTATCAGATAGCCGATCAGGATCATCGAAATGATCACCCAACGCGATGTTTCCAGAGCGCCAACCCAAGATGTCAGGTCATTTGTCACCCGAGTCAGCGTGAAATAATACCCGAAAATATGCGCCCCAAGTATGACAAACAGGATCATACAGGTGGTCTGGGATGCCCGGCGCAACGCGCCCCAACAGCTAGACAGGGAAAGCTGGCGTTCCTTGATCGCCAGTAACATCGCCACAAACGCGCCGATCCCGGATGCCTCGGTCGGGGTGGCAATCCCGGTATAGATCGTGCCGGATACGGCCAGAAACAACAGTATCACCGGCCCGATCCGGGTCAGCGACATGAACTTTTCCCGTATCGTATAGGACTGGCCCATGGGTGCGGACGACGGATAGATTGCCACCAGAATGGCAACGGTCAGCATGATCGTAGCCGCGATGATCAGACCGGGGATGATCCCGGCAATCAACAGTTCACCAATCGAGATATCGGCAATGATGCCAAACAGGATCAATGCGATGGACGGCGGGATAAGCATCGCCAATGTGCCGGAAATCGCCACGACTCCACCGGCCATTTTCGGTTCATACCCCTGCTCAATCATGGCCGGGATCGACGTTGACGCGAGGGTCGCCGCGGCTGCGGTGCTGGACCCGGAAATCGCCCCAAATCCCGCCCCTGCCAGGGCCGTCGCCATCGCAACTCCGCCGCGCAAACGCCCGACCCAGATGGTTGCCGAGCGGAACAGATCATTCGCGATCCCTGAAATGATGACAAATTCCGCCATCAGAATGAACATCGGAATGGTAATGATTTCGTAGGAATTGGCAGTCGTCAGCGGCGATGTTTTGAGAATGCCTTCAAGGATCGTCATGCCGCCAAACATATACAGCCCCAGCGCACCCGAGAGCGCCATAGACAAGGCAACCGGCATGCCGATAATCAACAGGGCAAACAGGACAAAAAGGACAAGAGCAATAGTCATCAGTTCACCCCCACGTTTGCCGGGGTGCTGTCCGGCGGAGGCGGCATTTCGACCATTTCTTTGCCTGTGGCGGCCGAGGCTGCATGCCCGACCATCCGGTATGCGCAGCGCAACGCCAAAACAAGCGAACCCAGTGTGACGATGGAATAGGCAATCCAAGTCGGCCAGGGAACAACAGCCGCAATCCGGTCATCCGCACTATATGCGATCATAAACCTAAGCCATGCCTGCCAGCCGATCATCGCTACAATCACTGTGGAAAACAGATAGCCAACGCTTAGCAAAGCATGTCGCAGCCGGTGCGGGATCATGTGTTGAAACAGGTCAATTGAAATATGACCATGATGGTGCATCGTATCGGACAGAGAGAAAAAGAACACCGCAACAACCAGATAGAGGCCAATCAGATCATAAGACCAACTTAGTGGGGCGGAAAGCACGTATCGCATGATCACATCCACCACGACAATCATCATAATCGCCGCCAGAGCCGCTCCGGAAATGATTGCCAAACCGGTCTCAAGCAGTGCCAGCGCGGCGGATATTTTGGTTAGTTTGGATTTTTCTGTCATTGGTTCTCTTTTACTCCCGGTTTCTTTGGTATCCGCCTCATTGTTTTCCCTCAATTTCTATCATTGGAACTGACCCGTCAGTCTGTAGCACCCATCACACCGTCATTCACAAGCGCTGCAATCTCGTCGTCAGAGAACCCCGCCTCGCGCAGGATTTCCTGACCCTGTTGACCCTGACGCGGCACCGGATGGACCACACTCGTTTTACTGCGTGACCATGTTGCGGGCACCGCCATTTCGCGGATTGGCCCTTCGGTCGGGTGGGTCACGTGACGGAAAAAATCCGTGGCAACCAGATGTGGATCTTGCATGACGCTTTCAAAATCATGCATCGGCATCGCGGGCAGATCGGCCTTTTCGAGTACCTCCATCCACTCTGCCGTCGTACGCTCAAGGAAGGCTTCGGACAGCCATCCATACACTTCGTCGATATGGGCAATCCGCGATTTGAGATCGCGAAAGCGCGGGTCGTTTTGCGGTATGTCCTGACGGTCGATGGCGGTGAAAAACCGATCAAAATGCACGTCCGTCAGGATCGGGACGCAAACATAACCGTCGCTGGTCTGGTAGGGTCGCCGAGAAGGTGACAGCTGTCGGTTGTATCCACCGGAGTCCAGCGGCGGATCGAAGGTCAACCCACCCATGTGGTCCGCCATGGTCATGTTGACCATGGTTTCGAACATCGGAATGCTGACATATTGCCCCTGTCCGGATCGGTTCCGTTCGACCAGCGTCGAAACGATCACGCCAACCGCATACAGCGCCACCGCGCGATCGGCGATTGCCGAGGGCACATAATGTGGCTCGTTGCCGGTGGCACGGGTGTAGAGATACGCCATTGTAGCCCCGCCCTGTATCAAATCGTCATAGGCAGGGCGTCCGGCATAGGGGCCGTCCTCGCCGTATCCGACCAGCCCGGCATAGATCAGTTTCGGGTTGACGGCGCTGACATCCTCATAGGACAGGCCCAGTCGTTGCATCGCCTTGGCACGCACATTGCACACCAGAATATCGGCGGTCTCACACAACCGCAAAAGCGCGTCTTTGCCGCTCTTTTGTTTCAGGTCCAGCGTAATGGACCGTTTAGAGCGGTTGGAGTTGAGAAATATCGGCCCCATACCGTCGTTTCGTCCAACGGTGATTTTACGCGCAACATCGCCTTCAGGCGGTTCGACCTTGATGACATCAGCACCAAAGTCACCCAAAACTTGCGTTGCGTATGGTCCCATCACCACTGATGTTATGTCAATGACTCGTATTCCGTCTAGCGGTCCCATATGCACCCCATCGCTTGGTTGTTTCTGTCCATCAGGCGGCGTCTTTTGTTAAGTTCAAGGTGTCGCCGCGGTCCGGCAGGGCGGACATCGACACCCTTGTGTCAATCAGCATCTGGTCCGTTATAGCGTCCCGCGCCTCTGGTAAGATGAGGGGACGCCAAACGCTTTGTCGTGGTGTCGCAATGCGGGTATTCAGTTCAGATGACACGTGCATTTTCCAAGATGTCAGAATTCTGTGTAGATCGGTAGACATTCTGTTTTGCTCCCCAAGTGTCGGCCTGACATGTGCCGCGCAGCGCTGGCCACCGGAAAAGACCAGCGCGCCCTTAACTGAGCGATGCCTTTAGGCGCAACAATAAGCTGGCAAAAATAGCTGTGTCAACGGCCTCACCGTATAAAAGTTTGGTATTACGGACTTTAAAATTATTAGACCTTGTGCTACGGCTCGATTGCGACTTTGGAGCAAAGGACAGATAGTGTTTGGATTCCTCGATAATGTGCGGATAATTGAGATTGGGCATATTCTTCTTGCCCCTTATGCGACTCAGTTCATGGGCGATTTCGGCGCAGATGTGATTAAGGTCGAGTCACTGGATGGCGATCTTTACCGCAATCTAGGGCTGGGCCGCGAAAGTGGAATGACCGCGCAGTGGATGGCGGTGAATCGCAACAAACGCAGCATTGCCCTGGACCTGAAAAGCCCCGAGGGACACGCCGCGCTGCTAGACATGATCCGACAGGCCGATGTAGTGGTGCACAACATGCGGGTGCCGGCGATTGAACGTCTGGGGCTTGGGTATGATGCGCTGTGCAAGGTCAATCCCGAAATCGTCTATTGTGCTGCAATCGGCTTTGGTCAGGATGGTCCCTATGCCGACCATCCGGCGTTTGACGATTTGATTCAGGCGCAGTCAGGTCTGGCCGACATCAACGGCAAGGTTGCGGGCCGTCCGGCTTTGGCCCCTGTGGTTATCGCCGATATGATCGGCGCCCTCACATTGGGGCAGGCGATGCTGGCCGGGCTGCACAGAAAGGCCCAGACCGGCAAAGGTTGTTACATCGAGAACCCGATGTTTGAAACCATGGTTGCGGCTGTGATGAACCAACATCTGAACGGACATGCCTATCGACCGGAAATTGATGATCTTGGCTATAAACGTGTGATGAGCCCCTATCGCCATCCGTCCCGAACAAGCGATGGCTATATCGTTCACGGCGTCTATAAATACGACCAATGGCAGAAATTTCTTGCCGCTGTCGGGCGACAGGACATTCTGGACGGGCCACTGATGAAGGATTCCGCGTCGATGTTTGCCGGAATTGCCGATCTTTATGAAGTGGCCTCAAAGGAAATCCTGCCGAACCGGACAACCGAACAATGGTATGCTTTGTTCGAGGAACTGGGCATTCCCAGCGCCCCGGTGAATACGCTTGAGGATCTGGAAAACGATCCGCACCTGCAGGCTGTCGGCCTGTTTGAGGATTACGAACACCCCACACGCGGCCCAATGCGTCAGGTGCG
Organism: Paracoccaceae bacterium; assembly: GCA_019090405.1. Lineage (GTDB taxonomy): Bacteria > Pseudomonadota > Alphaproteobacteria > Rhodobacterales > Rhodobacteraceae > NORP181. The sequence goes on along the minus strand of JAHRVZ010000393.1, from coordinate 5,260 downwards.
CGCGCCATTCACGGTAAAAGGGGTTAAACAGGCTCCTGACCGTTACCCACCGGAATTGGGTGAGCATGGTGGCGAAGTGTTGCGCAGCTTTGGCTTCACTCAGGAACGTATCACCGCGATGCAACGGGCCGGAATACTGGCGGAACCCAAGTCATGAAAGACGGGTCCAAACGCAGAGGTTCGTCCGGAACCATGCATCAGGGCCAAAATGACGGCATACCGCTTTATCTGAAACTGGCCAGTATTTTGCGCGAAAAGATCAAGCGGGGGCACTGGGAACTTGGGGAGCAGTTGCCGACTCTGCCAGAGCTTCAGGCCGATTATGGCGTTGCTCGGGCCACGATTCGACAGGCGTTTGGTATCCTTCAGAAAGAAGGGCTGATTTCCAGCGCGCGGGGGCGCGGTACCTTTGTGACCTTTGAACCCCAGGCGCAGGTTCAGATTCCGACTTATGACCCTTTGGGCCTGGAGCCGGGTTTTCGAATTGAAATCCTTAAACGTGAAGCCTGTTCAGCCTGCCGTGATGTGGGGATTTCTATGGAGCCGCAAAGCGGACCGTTCATACAAATTAGCAAACGTCATTACTTTAATGACAAGCCCTATTCGCTGGTGGACATTTGCCTGCCGCGCAACCTTTATGATCAGCTGCCAAGCGATGGCGACCAAACGCAGCTTTATTCCCAACTGATCCGCGATCACACAAATATCGCGGGGCTTTGCGGCAATCAGACGATCACAATTATTCGGGCTGATTTCGACACCGCAGCCGCTCTGGATTTGCCGTTTTCGTCCCCGCTGGCACAGATTCTGTCCCGTGTTCTGGATGAAACGGGGGAAACAATCATGGTCTACCGGGTTCTGATCCCAAGCGAGTTTTTCCTTGCGGAACGGCAATTCGGCGATATTCGAACCGTGAACCCGGTCACGTGGAGGACATCAATGCGACCCACGCCAGACCCGGAAACCGACGATAAGAAAGACGATAAGAAAACTGAGTAATGGCCAAGCTGGAAGGGAAATAAAGTGGACTTTAATCTGAGCGAAGAACAACAGGCAATCCGGGCCGCGGTAGCCAAAATATGCGAGAAATTCGACGATTCCTATTGGCGCGACCGCGATGAAGACGGCGTATTTCCCGATGAATTTTCCTCTGAAATAGCAAGCAACGGATGGTATGGCATCTCGATGGAGGAAAAATATGGCGGTGCCGGGCTGGGCGTCACCGAAGCGGCGCTGGTCATGCAGGAAATCGGAAAACTGGGCATGGCGGCCAGTTCGTCGGTTCATATCAATATATTTGGTCTGCAACCGGTGGTCGGTTTTGGCACGGACGAGCAAAAGGCCCGGATGTTGCCGCCGCTGATTCAGGGCAAACACCGTGCCTGTTTTGGCGTGACTGAACCAGACGCCGGGCTGGACACCACCAATATCTCGACGTTCGCCCGCAAACAGGGGGACCGGTATATCGTCAACGGGCGCAAGGTCTGGACCTCGACCGGGCAAACGGCTGATCATATCCTTTTGGTGACGCGGACGACGCCATTGGCGGACTGTGCCAAAAAGACCGACGGCATGACGGTTTTCTATACCGAGATTGACCGCTCGAAAGTTGAATTCCGTGAGATTGCCAAAATGGGCCGCAAAGCGGTTGATTCAAATGCGACGTTTATCGACGGTCTGGAAGTGCCGGAAGAAGACCGGATCGGTGCCGAAGGCGAAGGGTTCAAGGTGTTGCTGCACGGTCTGAACGCAGAGCGCATCCTTGTCGCGGCCGCGGCCATCGGTTTTGGCAGCTACGTTCTGGAAAAGGCTGCGGCCTACGCCCGCGAGCGTGTGGTGTTCAACCGTCCGATCGGCATGAATCAGGCGATCCAGCATCCGCTGGCCGATATCTGGATGCAGCTTCAGGCGGCGGAACTGATGACCTATAAGGCGGCGGCATTATATGACGCTGGCCTTCCCTGTGGGTTGGAATCAAATGCCTCGCGTATCCTTGCGGGCAGGGCGGCCTATGATGCGTCGTTCAGAGCAGTGCGCACGCATGGCGGGTTCGGATTTGCCAAAGAGTATCATGTTGAACGGTATTTCCGCGAAAGCATCATGAATTTCATCGCACCGGTCAGCGAGGAATTGATCCTCTCGCACATTGCCGAAAAAGCGCTGGGATTACCAAAATCCTATTGACCGCCGGAACACGCGCGGGAACTGGTGCCAGCCAATCATGCACCAGTTCCCGACAGGATACGCTTGTGTCCGGGGTATTAAGGCCCGGTTTGTGATGACTTACTGATATTTGGTCATCAGAAGGAAATAGGGCTGGATGGCATTACTCTACTGGTTTCCATTCAGCGCCCGGATCATACAGTGTCATGTCATAAGCAATGTTCAGGCTATCTTTACCAAGATCGGCCTCAAGAACATTTCCGTTCTCAGAGACCAGAAAACTGTGGATGCCGCTTTGTCCATATTCCGAAGGTACCGCCAGCAGCGCATGCCCTGCAATCATGTTGCCACCGATCACATAGTCCAAAGCACCACCCGGCGCTGCATCACCCTGACTCTGCAGAATTCGATAGTAATACCCGCCAAAAGGTTCCGGTTCCTGATCTTGTTGACCGTCATGATACCCGTCCAGCGAGGCCAGAGCGATGCGCGCACCAAGCGGGCTATTCTTGTCCGACCAGACCAACCCGTCACGCGCGCCGTCAGAGGAAAGTAACGAACTTGCGAATTCCATCACCCCGTTCCCATTGTGATCCTCAAGGCGGTACGCCGCCTGAATATCCACATAGGCCTGCATCATTTCGATGGTTTCCAGTTCATTCAGGCCAATTCGCCTAAAATACACCTCGTCCCGCCCGGCCTCTAGATCAAAGGCCCAGGTGGCGTCAGTCTTTGCCAGCGGGATCGGAAACGGCCAGCCGTCTTTACCCAACAACAACACGACATTTCCGTCTTGCGACGTCTGGAAACGGTACCCTTGTGTCACGAGATCACGAATAGTCTCGCGGTTCGTTGCATCAAGCTGCGGGTTGCCGGTCGACAACAAGTCCTGTGCGCCAGATCCAAAGACTTCGAGAACCGCGTCCTGACCACGGGTGTCCAACGCCGATTTCAGAGCCTCAAGCGCATCCTGGGGTGTCGCATAGTTTGCGGGTGTTTCGGCGGCCAAGCCGGAAAGCGTGCTGGCCAGCAGAATAAGGCCAGACAGGGCTGGTGTGATTGTACGTTTCATTGGATCATTTCCTCCTGCTTCCACCCGAGGACGCGCGTCCACGCGATCCCCCAGAGTGGGTCTTGGGTGCTGATGCGCGGTGGTTCATGGCACCACCGCTTTTTGTGTTTGGCTTATGCGTGGGCGCTCTTGCCGTTTTTGGTTTTTGGGGTGCGGTTCTCGTTTCACGCGAGGCGCCGGTGCGGGCAACGGCTTGATTGTGGTTGGTTGCCGGGCGTGATTTTTCAACGGCAGCGCGCGGAGAACTATCCCGTGAAATGTCGGGGGCACCTGATTTCTGCGACAGGCTGGCGCGCATTTCATCGCCGCGATCAGGGCGGTCTATCGGCATAGTTGTCGCACCGTCCGGGCCTTTGCGCTTTGAAATATCTTCGCGGGCCTTTTGCTGGCGGCCGTTGTCAGGTTTCCAACCGACATTGTTGCCGATATTGATGTTGCCGGTGTTGATATTAACGTTTGTCGGTCTGTTGACGATTGGCTGACCGTTCCAGCCGCCGCAATTGTGACAGCCCCAGTAATTGTTCCAGGGGTCGTTGTGGTCAAATATCGCGTCCATGACCACAAAAGTGCTGAACAATATCAGGCCAGTGGCAAGGGCATCGCCAGTGTTGTTGTTGTCCTGGACGTAAACCGTGTTTGAATCATATTGCGGAACATACACAACCTCGGGATTGGTTGGTTGGATTATGATGGTCTGATCGCCGTTGTCTTGCTGGGTAACTTCGACGGTTTGTTCTTTGCCGCTGACCAATGTTCCCGCTGCGTCGGCCTTTTCGCGCATGACCTGCGCGGCCGCCATGACATCGTCACTTTGGGCCAGCATGGCATCACCAAGGGCTTCGGTCCAGTCGATATGAACCGCCATTTCGCTCAGAACATCAGGAAAGGCAGTGGCAAGAACGGCAACGCTATCGTCCCAGCCCTGCGCATCAATCTTAGTTTTGAGATCTTTCGGCGCGGTATCGGTATTGTCCTTGAGCAGGCGGTCTGCCTTTACCACGTCCAACGGATAGGTCGCGGCGACCAATACCTGTATCAGCAGAGTGTCAGGATAAAGCGCAACCGGCCCCACAAGCGTTTGCAGTTCTTCGGGTGTCATCAATCCGGAGGTATCTTCGGTGGATGCGCTGGCAGCAGTATCTGTCGTGGATTGGGCAACCAGACAGGAAGGAGCCAACATTACCGAACACAAGATTACAGTTTTAATAGTCAAATACTTCATCAATCAATTTCCTTTGCAACTCTGCACATCCGATGTGATTTGATGCTCTCAGGTAACAGAGCTTATTGATAAGCCTAGATGTTCCAAAGTGCCGAAACAACACCTTATCGAGTGAAGTGCAATCGAACCCGAAAAGGCTTTAGAATAAAGCGCCTGACCCTTGGGGGCGTCGAAACGCACAACAATTCGAGGCCGTGTGAATGGATATTGAATAGGTTTCAGGCGTGCTTTTCCAAGCCGGAACCGATGCAATATGGGCAATCTGTCTGCCGCCGTTGAACGCTGATACTCAGGTGGTCAAGCTGAAGAAAACGACTATTTTGCAGAACGCAAAGGCGTCCCGATTGTGCATCATAAGAAAAGTTTTTCAATGGGAACATACGCTCTTTTGCCCATGAATAATTGATTGAGATTCAAAGATTGGGATTTGAAATGAGGTTTCAAATTACTTGACGTAAATAAACTGCGGCGTCTTACTGTACCGATACTAATTTGTATTTTTTGATTCTTGATGGGCGTTTTGTTTTGAACCGACCCAATTTACAGAGTGTTTTGCCGCCAGATTCTGGCGAAACCCAAAATGTCCGGTGGTCGACGCTGGTTGATATTGTACGCCATCGAGGTGCTACTCAACCGAACCGTCTGGGGTTCACGTTTCTAAAAGACGGAGAAGATGAGACTTCTTATCTGACATTTGGCGAACTTGACTATCGTGCAACCGCAGCCGGAGCGGCGCTGAGGGCGCGTGGTGTAACCGGTGGGCGGGTTTTGCTGCTTTATCCGCAGGGTCTGGAATTTATTGT
>JAHRVZ010000392.1 GCA_019090405.1 Paracoccaceae bacterium | reverse complement strand
TTGACCACCGCCACCTTGACCGCCGCCATAGCCACCGTCCTGAGGGCCACTGTCATATCCACCAGACTGACCGCCACCGCCTTGTCCGCCACCTTGACTGCCGCCATCACGACCGTCCAGCATGGTCAATGTGCTGCCAAAGCCTTGCAGGACTACCTCGGTTGAGTACCGATCCTGACCGCTTTGATCCTGCCATTTTCGGGTTTGCAACTGACCTTCGATGTAAACCTTGGAACCTTTGCGTAAATATTGCTCGGCCACGCGCACAAGACCTTCGCTAAAGATCGCCACCGAATGCCATTCGGTGCGTTCGCGCCGCTCGCCAGTGTTGCGATCTTTCCAGTTCTCTGACGTGGCGATGCGCAGGTTGCATACTTTACCACCGTTTGAAAAAGTCCGCACTTCCGGGTCGCGACCCAGATTGCCGATTAGGATGACTTTGTTTACTGAACCGGCCATTCGTGTTCCCCTGTGCGTGTTCGTTAGCGTGTTCGTTTCTGATTTTCCGAATCTGACTGATCCGTCTCAATTGATCCTATACGTCACTGATCAATGTTGAAACAAGGTTAACGCGATTGAATTGCAGCATGTATTGGCGTTTGCCGGGCAATCGTCTATATAGTGCCGCAAAGTGGCTTAAACAGGGTTCAGCGATTATGCGCAAATTGGCGTTTGGGGTGGTAATCAGTGGCCTGATTTTGGCGATGCCGGTCAGTGCTGATATGTTTTCCAGCAAAAACCAACGTAACCTGTTTCGGTCACATACCAAGGTTCTGGATAGCCGGGCCTCGCAGCAATACGCCAATTCAGTGCGACTTCAGCCGCCTTCGGTGCATACCCCATCCAAATGGGGCTCGGCTGCGTATAGTGGTAAATACCGTGGTCAGTATCTGAACCTGGCGCGGCAGGCGGCGCAGAAACACAACGTACCCGAAGACCTGTTCTTGCGACTGGTCCAGCAGGAATCTGGCTGGAACCCCACAGCAGAGTCTCACAAAGGTGCCCTTGGTCTGGCGCAGCTCATGCCGGCAACAGCCAAACTGCTGGGGGTCGATCCGACTATCCCGCAAGAGAACCTTGAAGGCGGGGCGCGGTATCTGGCCGCTCAGTATCAGGAATTTGGATCATGGCGGCTGGCTTTGGCCGCCTATAATGCCGGTCCCGAAGCGGTCAAGAAATATGGCGGCGTGCCGCCTTATAGCGAAACCAAAAACTATGTTCTGAAAATCTGGGGTAGCTGAGCCTTTTGGGGGAACCGTTTCGTTCACCTCTCAGCCGTACTCATCCGGAACAACATGATGCCAATCCTGCATTTTTGAGCGAAACCAGGTCCGTTGCCGTTTTGCGAATTGCCTTGTGGCGATGCCCGCGCGGTCGCGGGCCTGATCCAACGTGATTTCACCGCGTAGATGGGCCGCAATTTCCGGCACGCCTATGGCACGAAACGCAGGCAGGGTGGGGTCAAACCGATCCAGCATCGCGGCGACTTCGTCCAATGCGCCCTGTTGCAGCATCACATCAAACCGGCGCATGATACGAGCCAGCAGCCAGTCACGCGCAACATCAAAAACGATTGGAAAACAATCAGATAACGCCAAAACCGGGGGCGGTGTGTCTGCCTGCCAATCCAGAATACTGCGCCCGGTGGCTGTCTGCACTTCCCAAGCGCGCTGAACCCGGGCGCGGTTTGCTACATCAATGGCATCTATGGTTAGGGGATCGAGATCACTTAATAGCGCCTCTAGCGATAATGCATCGCCGCCTAACCGGATTTCTGCGGGGATCGGGGCGATATTTGCCATGCCTCGGGTCAGGGTCGAAAAATACAAACCGGTGCCGCCGACAATGATTGGACGTTCCGGCCGGTTCAGAAATGGGGAAACATCGCGCAACCAATGCCCTGCCGAGTAGGGCTGTTGCCATCCGACATGCCCATAAAGGTGATGGGCGACCTGTGCCTCTTCCTCAACAGAAGGCCGCGCCGTGACGATCCGCCAGCAGTCATAGACCTGACTTGCATCCGCATTTACGATCACTCCGCCTTGTTCACGGGCGATCTGCAGGGCCAGTGCGGATTTACCGGACGCGGTTGGCCCGGCAATAAGGACAGGCACGTCTGGCGGGATTGGTGGGATGTTCGCTAGAGCTTTGATTGCAATCTTCCTCTGAGGGCCATTTTCTTGCTGACCAATGTCTATGACGCATTGTACCCAGCGTCGTTTTCCTTCATTTTGCGCGAAATTAACCCTGTGCCACCACGGAGCGCAATATGAGCCAGCCCCCCATAGCCGAAACCGAACCTGCTGACACGACCTATAAAAGGGTTATGTTGAAAATTTCCGGAGAGGCGTTGATGGGGGATCAGGGGTATGGACTGCATCCGCCGACGGTGCAGCGCATCGCCGAAGAGGTCAAATCAGTCCACGATCTGGGGGTCGAGATTTGCATGGTTATTGGAGGCGGCAACATCTTTCGCGGCCTGCAAGGGTCCGCCCAGGGGATGGAGCGCACCACAGCCGATTACATGGGCATGCTGGCGACGGTGATGAACGCGCTGGCGATGCAATCGGCACTTGAGGCATTGAAAATACACACCAGGGTGATCAGCGCCATTCGGATGGACGAAGTGGCCGAACCCTATATCCGCCGCCGTGCTGTGCGACATCTGGAAAAGAAACGCGTCTGCATATTTGCGGCCGGAACCGGCAACCCTTATTTTACCACCGACACCGCCGCGACTTTGCGGGCCAGTGAAATGAAATGCGAAGGTATTTTCAAAGGCACCAAGGTCGACGGTGTTTATGACAAAGATCCGGCGAAATTTGATGATGCGGTCCGATATGACGAGGTCAGTTATGACGATTGCCTAGCCAAACGGCTGGGCGTGATGGATGCCAGTGCCATCGCGCTGGCGCGGGACAACAATTTGCCGATTATTGTATTCTCGCTGGATGAACCGGGTGGCTTTCGTGGTATCCTTGCCGGTCGTGGCACCTATACAAAGGTCCATGGCTGACGCTATAGACGACCAATTGGTCAATTTGGACCTGAAGGAGAGCAGCATGTCTGATGATTTTATGTTGGATACTGACGATATCGAACGTCGCATGAACGGTGCAATTGCGTCTTTGCGCACAGAATTTGCGTCTTTGCGCACCGGACGCGCCAGCGCGACCATGCTTGAACCGATCATGGTCGAGGCTTACGGCCAGCGCACTCCGATCAATCAGGTCGGCACAGTCAACGTGCCTGAACCCCGGATGGTGACAATCAATGTCTGGGACAAATCCATGGTAAATGCGGTGGAAAAAGCCATTCGTGAAAGCGGGTTGGGCATCAATCCGCAATTGAATGGCACGATTATCATGCTGCCAATCCCTGAACTAAACGAAGAGCGCCGCCGTGATTTGACCAAGGTCGCTGGGCATTACGCTGAAAATGCACGGATCTCGATCCGCAATGTGCGTCGGGACGGTATGGATCAGATCAAAAAGGCCAAATCGGACGGCATGTCCGAGGATGACCAGAAATTCTGGGAAACCGAAGTGCAAGACTTAACAGATAAGCTCATCGGAGCGGTCGATTCGTCGCTGGAAAATAAACAAACTGAAATTATGCAGGTGTGACCCTGATTAGATGGCAAAAACTCCTAAAATTATACCAATAGAAACCGTTATGACGGATGGTCCGCAGCATGTGGCCATTATCATGGATGGAAACGGCCGCTGGGCACAGGCGCGCGGTCGGCCACGGTTGTTTGGTCATCATGCCGGTGCCAAGCGAGTGCGCGAAGTTGTCGAAGCCTGCCCTGATCTTGGTGTAAAGTATCTGACGATTTTTGCTTTCTCGACAGAGAACTGGAAACGCACGCAGACCGAAGTCGCCGGTTTGATGAGCCTGTTTCGCCTGTATATCGCCAAAGAAACCCGCGCATTGGCCAAACACGGCACCCGGGTGCGGTTTATCGGCGACCGGATGCGGCTTGACCGCAAGCTGATTGATCTGATGGACAATCTTGAAAAAGAGACCGCGAAGAACGACCGCGTGCATCTGACAATTGCGCTGAATTATGGTGGCCGGGACGAAGTGGCCCGCGCCACACGTCGGCTGGCGCAGGATGTTGCCGATGGTAAATTGCAGCCCGATAACGTGGACGAAGAAACCTTGCCGCGTTACCTGGATACGCATGTGCTGCCCGATCCTGATCTGGTGATCCGAACCAGTGGAGAGGCTCGGATTTCCGGCTTTTTGCTATGGCAATCGGCCTATTCGGAATATGAATTTATCGACACCCTATGGCCGGATTTCACCGCCGAAGAACTGGGCGAGCTGGTAGTCAACTTTCGAACCCGCGACCGCCGGTTTGGAGCTGTCGCAGAATGAGCGGCGCAGGGCGTTGGTCTGATCTTTTGCCGCGTGTCATTTCTGCGCTGGTCATGGTTCTCGTCGGGCTTGCTGCCGTGGTGCAGGGCGGCATTGTGTTTCTGGCGCTGATTTCGATGGTTTGCGGTGTCATGATATGGGAACTGGCGCGCATGCTTTCGCCTGAACGCCCCGGCGTTGCGCTGCAACTGGCGTTACTGACAGGGGTGGCGTTTTTCGTGGCAATGAACCTATCGCCGGTATTCACCGCCCCTTTACTGCTGGCTCCTGCGTTGGTTGGCTTTGGTCAGATTGGTAAACTACGGCTGCTTTATACCGTCTATGCCGTGTTTATCACTTTGGCCGGTTTTGGGATGGTTCTGGTGCGCGATGGGCTTGGTTTTGACTGGATGATCTGGGTCATCGTCATCGTCATTGTTTCGGATGTCGCCGGGTATTTCGCCGGAAAATCCATTGGTGGCGCCAAATTATGGCCGCGGGTCAGCCCGAATAAAACATGGTCCGGAACCGTTGCAGGCTGGATCGGTGCCGCCGTGGTTGGGTTCTTTTTCGGGTCTGATCTTGGTGTTGGTGCGACGCTGGTGTTTCCATCTATCTTGCTGGCCATGGCCGCACAGGCCGGTGATATCGCCGAAAGTGCGCTTAAACGCCGGGCCGGGGTCAAGGATTCAAGCAACCTTATTCCGGGGCATGGCGGATTGCTTGATCGCTTTGACGGGATGCTGGGGGCATCGGTGCTGGTCTTGATCGTGGGTCAGTTTGTGGGTCTGCCGGCCGGAGTGATGTAATGCGCCGGATTTCAATCTTTGGGTCTACAGGGTCGATTGGCCAGAATACAATTGACCTGATCGCGCGTGCGCCACAGGATTATGACGTTGTGGCGTTGACCGGTGGGCATAACATTGCCCAACTGGCCGCAGATGCAAAATTGGTAAACGCCGATATCGCTGTAACCGCCTTTGACAACCACCTTGATGAATTGCGCGCAGCGCTTGCCGGGACGGACATCAAAGTCGCGGCCGGGCAGGCCGCAATTTCAGAGGCAGCAGCGCGGCCAGCAGATTGGGTGATGTCAGCCATTGTTGGCGCTGCGGGTCTGGCACCGGGGCTTGCCGCGCTAGAGCAGGGGGCAACCCTTGCGCTTGCCAACAAGGAGTCGCTGGTTTGCGCAGGCGCGCTGGTGCTGGAAACGGCAGCCAGACACGGTGGGCGATTGCTTCCGGTTGATAGCGAACATTCGGCGGTTTTTCAGGCGCTCACCGGCGAAGATATCCAGTCGGTCGAGCGCGTTATAATCACCGCCAGCGGCGGCGCGTTTCGCGACTGGCCGATTGAGGCGCTGAAATCGGCAACTTTGGCTGAGGCCTCAAGCCATCCGAACTGGGACATGGGGCAGCGTATTACAATCGACAGCGCGTCTATGTTTAACAAAGCGCTAGAGCTGATTGAAACCAAAGAATATTTTGGTGTTACGCCCGAACAGATCGAGGTGATTGTTCACCCTGAATCGCTGGTTCATGCGCTGGTTGGATACGACGACGGTGGCATCATGGCGCATCTGGGACCGCCGGATATGCGCCATGCCATCGGCTATGCGCTACACTGGCCCGAACGTCGCAAACTGCCCGTTGCACGGCTTGATCTGGCGCAGATTGCAAATCTGACGTTCAAAGCCCCCGATGATGCAAGATATCCGGCGTTGCGACTGGCCCGCGCGGTGATGCAGCGCGGCGGATTATCTGGCGCGATATTTAACGCCGCCAAAGAACGAAGCCTTGACGCATTCATCGCCGGGCAGATCGGATTTTTGGACATGGCAACCATCGTCGAGTCGGTTTTGGAACGGTTCGAGGCGCAGCCGGGTCTTATTGATGCCGCAATAACCCTTGATAACGTCACCCAAACAGACCATCTGGCAAGAGAGTGGGCTGATTTGGAAATGAAAATCCGGGCAGGGTAAAAAATTGGAAATATTTTCGTTAATTCCGCAGTTTGGCGGTTTGCTGTACACAATATTGTCCTTTGTTGTGGTCTTGTCGGTGGTTGTGGCCGTGCATGAATATGGCCACTATATTGTCGGTCGCTGGTCTGGAATTCACGCAGATGTGTTCTCGATTGGGATTGGTCCTGTTTTGTTCAGCCGAGTCGACAAACGCGGGACAAGATGGCAGGTCGCCGCTTTGCCGTTGGGTGGTTTTGTAAAATTCAAAGGCGATTCGGATGCTGCTTCGGGCAAAGACGCAGACGCGATGCAAGCGGCTGAAAATGATCCGGCTGAGTTGCGTTCGACAATGCACGGCGCACCACTTTGGGCCCGAAGCCTGACAGTCGCCGCAGGCCCGGTTTTCAACTTTGCGCTTTCAATCGTGGTGTTTTCGGCCGTTTTGATGGTGCGTGGCGAGGCCAGCGATCCATTGGCTGTCGGTGAGATACACAATCTGCCCGCCGGTTTTCATCAGCTTGCGCAAGGCGACGAAATTCTGGCAGTTGACGGTATTGATATTCCTGACGCTGAAAGCGACACCGGCTGGCGAGAGTTTACTGCCGGCATCCCGCTTCAGGCGATACTGAACTATACGGTGCGCCGCGATGGACAGACACTTGATGTCGAAGGGCCGTATTTGTTCCCGCCGCTGGCGAACCGAATTGCACCGCGCAGTGCCGCCGGCGATATCGGTATGGAGGCCGGAGATGTTATTACATCGGTTGATGGCACCCCGGTTTTTGCATTTGATCAGTTGAAAGATGTGGTTGAATCTTCGGATGGGCGGACACTCATGCTGGATGTCTGGCGCGATGGCGAGACACTGGAATTTGCGCTGGCACCCCGACGCGTGGACGAGCCGCAGGCCGAAGGTGGTTTTGCAACGTCCTGGCGCATCGGCATAGCCGGGGGTATGGCGTTTGAACCCGCAACGTCAACGATTGGTCCGATTGAGGCCGTGCAAGGCGGGGTCATGCAGACCTATGGGGTCATCAAGGGATCATTGTCGGGATTGTGGCACATGATAACCGGTCAAATCAGCGCCAAGAACATGTCGGGCCCAATCGGTATTGCCGAGACCTCTGGCGCGTTTGCTTCGCAAGGCGTGTTGAACTTTATCGCTTTCATCGCTGTGCTCTCTACCGCAATTGGGTTGCTGAACCTGTTTCCCATTCCAATACTGGATGGCGGACATCTGGTGTTTTTCGCCTATGAGGCCATCGTCGGGCGCGCGCCCAGCGATGCGGCGTTGCGGGTGTTGATGGGGACCGGTCTGGCGATGATCCTGTCGCTGATGGTGTTTGCGACCTGGAATGATGTGTCCAACCTTGTTACGCGGTTTTTCTCCTAAACGGGATCAGCCCGGATAGGCGCCCAAGTCTTGCCATATTGTGTTGCTACTTTGCCGATACACGATGAACAGGATCGTGGTTCAAAGGACATGTGCAATGCAACAAACATATCGTGGATTTAGTCTGATGCTGCAACTGAACTGGGATCGCCTTTTGAACCTGTTCATTATTGTGGCTGCGCTGTTTGCTGGCGCTTTTTTTGGCAGCCTGTAAGCGAACTCATAAATCCGGTCCTGCAACGTCCGCCGACATAACGTCGTGTGGGCGTTTTGACGTTTTGACAACACTGCCTAATCCCGATACTCACATATCATCGAGAGCGAGTATTGGGGCGATTTATGAAGTTCGAAAATAATTTGGGTATATCCAGCCGTTCTTGTGAGGCGCGAACCTATATCTGGTGTCGGTCGCTATTGGCCTTATTTCTTATATTTGCAACAGCCTTAGCGGTAATACCAGAGGCGGGTCAGGCTCAGGAATACCAATTCACTTCGATTCAGGTTGAAGGAAATCAACGAATCCAAACCAGCACGATTATCGACTATACCGGTTTCGAGCGGGGCAAGACTGTCACCGCCGCACAATTGAACGACGCCTATCAACACATACTTGACAGTGGCGTTTTTGAGACAGTCGAACTGACGCCCCGAGGCAACACACTGGTCATCGAGGTTTCGGAATACCCAACGATCAACATCATCAACTTCGAGGGCAACAAGCGGATCAAGGACGAAAATCTGTCCAACCTGATCGTATCCGCATCACGTCGTGTATTCAGCCCGGCGCAGGCCGAAAAAGATGCGGCGCTGTTGGCTGATGCATATTCAGCGCAGGGCCGGGTTTCTGCTGTTGTGACCCCGCGCATTATTCGCCGAAGCGACAATCGCGTTGATCTGGTTTTTGAAATATCCGAAGGCGATACAATCGAAGTCGAACGGATCAGCTTTGTCGGCAATACCGTATATTCGGATCGCCGTTTGCGCAGGGTTCTGGACACCAAACAAGCCGGTATTTTCCGTAGGTTTATCCGCGCAGATACCTTGATCGAGGATCGGATCGAATTTGACAAACAAGTGTTGCGCGATTTTTACCTGTCACGCGGCTATGTTGATTTCCGAACCACAAGCACAAATGCCGAACTGACACGGGAACGCGATGCGTTTTATCTTGTGGTCAATGTACAAGAGGGCCAGCAGTTCAAATTCGGGTCGATCAGCACCGTCAGTGAGATCAGTGCGGCGAACGCTGCTGAGTTTCAAGATTCCATCAAGATCAAACCTGGGGTCGTGTATTCGCCAGTCCTGGTAGAAGCCACGATTACCCGACTTGAACGTCTGGCCATTCGCAAAGGTATCGACTTTCTGCGCGTTGAACCGCGCATCACCCGCAATGATCGCGATCTGACACTGGATGTTGAATTTGTGCTGTCAAAAGGTCCGCGTGTTTTTGTCGAACGCATTGACATTGAGGGGAACACAACAACGCTTGACCGGGTTATCCGCCAAAAATTCCGAATTGCCGAAGGCGATCCGTTCAACCCACGCGAAATTCGCGAAAGTGCCGAGCGCATCCGTGCTCTGGGCTTTTTTGCCGATGCAGATGTTCAGGCCCGCGAAGGGTCGAGCCCGGATCAGGTTGTGGTTGATGTCGATGTTGTCGAGCAACCTACAGGGTCGCTTAGTCTGGGTGGGACATATTCTGCGGACAGCGGTTTTGGTATCGCCATTGGGCTGACCGAAGAAAACTTTTTGGGCCGCGGACAGCGTCTTGGTTTCAATCTGCAAACAGCACAGGAATCGAGGGAATTCAGGCTTTCTTTTGCCGAGCCTCATATACTTGGCCGCGAACTGCGCCTGGATCTTGATATTGGGTACGCCAGGTCAGATTCATCATTTACCCAATATGATACAAAGGTCGCCTTTTTCCAGCCAGGTCTGACCTTTCCAGTCAGTGACAATGGCAATGTACAGGTCCGGTTATTTGCAATTAACTCAGAAATGCTCTCGCGAAGCGACTCGGACGCTGGTGCCGTCATCCAGAATGAAATCGCCGCCGGTGCGCTTCAGAGCAACGGGGTTGGATTTACTTATACCTATGACAGCCGTCTGACCGGGTTGAATCCGAATGCCGGGTTTTTGTTTCAGGCCGGGACCGATGTTGCCGGTCTGGGTGGTGACAACAAATATGTCAAAAGCACTGCCAAACTGGTCGCGCAATCTCGGGTGCTGAGCGAAGAAGTTATCTTACGCGCCACATTTGAAGTTGGTTCTCTGAACTGGCGAAGCGATACGTCAAGCCGCGCATTGGATCGTTTCCGGCTGAGCACTCAGACGATGCGCGGATTTGAGCCGGATGGTATAGGACCACGCGATGTAACGGGTGACGCTGATGACGCATTAGGAGGCAACTTTTACGCCGTCGCGCGATTTGAAGCTGAATTTCCGCTTGGCCTGCCCGAAGAACTTGGGATCAGGGGCGGTGTATTTTATGACGTCGGCAATCTGTGGAACCTGAATGATGTGGACACCACGGGCGCGACAATTGTTGGGGCCAACGGTTCGCTGCGCCACGTGGTCGGCTTATCGTTCTTGTGGGATACTGTGATTGGTCCGCTTCAGTTCAATTTCACCAAAGCCCTGAAGAAAGAGTCATTTGACAAAGAACAGAACTTTGACCTGACGCTTTCGACTAAGTTTTGATATGCGACCCGCTGACAAGTTAGGTTGGCGATCGACAAAGGGCTGGGTTTTGGGGCTGCTTTGCTGCGCGACCCTGCTGTCAACGCCTGTCAGCCTGACCGCACAACAACTGGGATTGCCTCAGGGTCAAATCCTGACGATTGAACCTGATCGTCTGTTTGCCGATTCAGATTTCGGCAAACGGATCGTCCGCCAACTTGAGGCGGAAAGCGCAGTTCTGGCCGCCGAAAACCGCAAGATCGAAGCGGAACTGACGGCAGAAGAAAAAGACCTCACGCTCCGCCGGGCAGAAATGGAGCCTGCCGCATTCCGCACGCTGGCAGATGCGTTTGACGAAAAAGTGCAGGATACACGCCGTATCCAAGATGCTAAAGCACATGAGCTGACAAAGCTGAACGAAGCCAACAGGCGGATTTTCCTGCAAACCGCACGCCCGATCCTCGAAGAGGTGATGCGCGAAGCCGGGGCCGGGGTTATTCTGGACCGCAGCACAATCTTTCTAAGCGCCAATGCCACAGACATCACCGACTTTGCAATTGAGCGGATCAATTCGGTTTTAGGCGATGGATCGCAGGCAAACGACGACGGTTCGCCCTAAGCAACGTCTTGCCCAGACAACAATGGGTTGGTACTCAGTAAAAAATATGTCGAATAATAAGGACCAACCTATGACAAGCGAATTGCTGAGCGCCGATATCCAAATGATTCAACGTATCCTGCCGCACCGCTATCCGTTTTTGCTGGTGGACAAGGTCGTCGATATTGATGGCACCAGCTCTGCGCGCGGCATTAAGAATGTCACCATGAACGAACCGCATTTTCAGGGTCATTTCCCCGGCACGCCCATCATGCCCGGTGTCACCATCGTCGAAGCGATGGCGCAAACTGCTGGTGTGATGATTGGCGTGGCGCTGGATATGGCCGACCGGGATTTGCTGATCTTTTTCATGGCCATCGACAAATGCAAGTTCCGCCGCAAAGTTGGTCCGGGTGATGTGCTTGAAATGCAGATTACAACGTTGCGCGGTAAACCGGGTGGCAAAGTGTGGAAATTTGGCGGCCGCGCGACCGTAGAAGGTGACGTTGCCGCCGAAGCTGAATTTACCGCAATGATTGATTTGCCAAAGGACTGACCAGAATGGCAACGATACACTCTAGTGCGGTCATTGAACCGGGCGCTCAGATCGGCACTGACTGCGTGATCGGAGCGTTTTGCGTGGTTGGCCCAAACGTCGTGCTGGGGGATCGGGTCGAACTGAAAAGCCACGTTGTGGTGACAGGTCAGACCAACATTGGCGACGATAGCACGATTTTTTCCTTCGCTGTGATTGGTGAAATCCCACAGGATCTGAAATTTCAGGGCGAACAAAGCTGCCTGATTGTCGGCAAACGCAACCGAATCCGTGAACATGTGACCATGAATGCAGGAACCGATGGCGGCGGCGGTGTGACGCGCGTTGGTGATGACGGATTGTTCATGGCAGGGTGTCATATTGCCCATGATGCGCAAATTGGTGATCGGGTGATTGTGGTGAATTCGGCGGCAATTGCAGGACATTGTGTGCTCGAGGATGACGTGATCGTCGGCGGGTTGTCTGGTGTGCATCAGTTTGTACGCATCGGCAAAGGTGCAATCATCGGGGCCGTGACTATGGTGACCAATGATGTGATCCCCTATGGCCTTGTACAGGCCCAAAGGGGCGAATTGGACGGGCTTAACCTTGTGGGTCTGAAACGACGGGGTGTTCCACGCTCAGATATCAGTGCATTGCGCGCCTCTATTCAAACTCTGGCAACGGGCGAAGGCACCTTTCAAGACCGCGTGCGCCTGCTGGGAGAAGACACCGACAGCGAATACGTCCGCGAAATCGTCGACTTTGTGATGGGTCATAGCGACCGATCCTTTCTGACACCAAGGGGCTGATAAGATGTTGGCGCTGATTGCAGGCTCGGGCCGGTTGCCAGCAGCGGTAATGGCCGGGTTAGAACAACCTCCTTTGGTCTGCGCACTTGAGGGGTTTGTTCCTGATGGTGTTCCGGTTGATAATAGTTTTCGCATCGAAACGCTGGGCAGTCTGCTAAAGATGTTGCGCGAAAAGGGCGTGACAGCTGTGTGCTTTGCCGGCGCAATTGAGCGTCCCGAGTTTGATCCTTCCAAAATTGACACCGCAACCATGCCATTGGTTCCGGTGATGATGCAGGCCTTGGCCGACGGTGATGACGGGGCTTTGCGCGCAGTAATTTTGATCTTTGAGCAAGCCGGATTTACCGTACAAGCCGCCCATGACATTGCGCCGAATCTGCTTCCCGGTACGGGGTGCATCACGCAGGTGCAACCCGATGACCCGGCAAAGCGTGATGCTGAACGCGCGCAACAGATCGTTGACGGGATGGCGGCTGTGGATGTCGGGCAAAGCTGTGCCGTGGGCAACGGGCAGGCGCTTGGCATCGAGGGTGTTTTTGGGACGGACTGGATGCTGCATAGCCTGTCTAACCGCCCCGATGGCACAGGTGGCGTGTTCTTTAAAGCGCCAAAATCCGGTCAGGATCGCCGCGCTGATTTGCCAACCATCGGCCCAGACACGGTGCAGAAAGTCGCAGATGCCCATCTTGGCGGTCTGGTCATCGAAGCGGGCGGCGTTATGGTTCTGGATCTGGCCGGGGTCATTGCTGAATGTGATCGGTTGAACCTGTTTTTGTGGGTGCGCGAGAGGATCGCCTGATGCGGGTCTTTGTCCTTGCTGGGGAACCCTCGGGTGACCGTCTGGGCGGCGCGATGATGCAGGGGCTGCGCCAGTTGCATCCTGATATCACCTTTGACGGCATCGGAGGCCCGATGATGGCCGAGCAGGGGTTAGTCAGCCTGTTTGCGATGGATGAACTTTCGATCATGGGGATCGCCGAGGTTCTGCCAAAATACCGCCACCTGAAACGTCGGATTGCGCAGACCGCCAAGGCGGTGATTGATGCGCGCGCCGATGTGCTGATTACCATCGACAGCCCTGATTTTTGCCTGCGTGTTGCCAAGCTGGTCAAAGCCGCCGGCAACATCCGTACTGTCCATTATGTTGCCCCCACGGTTTGGGCCTGGCGTCCCGGTCGGGCGGCAAAAATGGCCAGGATGATCGACCATGTGCTGGCCCTGTTCCCGTTTGAGCCGCCTTTGATGCAAGCCGCCGGCATGGAATGTGATTTTGTCGGCCATCCGGTTGTCGCTGAACCTCAGGCAACCGAGGCTGAAATCGCAGCCTTCCGAACGGCCTATGATCTGGGCGACGCACCAGTATTGCTGGCGCTTCCGGGATCGCGCCGCAGCGAAGTGACAAGATTGACCCCTGTTTTTGGCGCGGCATTGCAGCGCCTGTCCCAACAGCACAGTGATCTGCGGATTGTAGTGCCTGCGGCGGCTCCGGTCGCTGATCTGGTGGCGCAACAAACCGCTGACTGGCCAGCAAATGTGGTGATTATAGACCCAAACGCATTGGAGAAATCCACCGCAATGGCCCATAAACGCGCAGCCTTTCGGACCGCTTTGGTGGCATTGGCTGCGTCTGGCACTGTTTCGCTGGAACTTGCGGCGGCGCAGACGCCGATGGTCATTGCCTATAAATTCAACTGGCTAAGCTGGCAGATCATTTCAAGAATGTTGCAGATTGATACTGCAACGTTGGTCAATCTGGTCAGCGAAACAAGGGTGGTGCCAGAATGTATTGGTCCAAAGTGTAAACCGGATCTGATTGCTCAGCGATTGGCCGAGGTTCTTGCAGCACCGGACGAACAAAACGCTGCAATGGTGCTGACAATGAAACGTCTGGGGCAGGGCGGCATAGCTCCGGGATTGCGTGCAGCACGGGCAATACTGGACCGGTTATAAAGTATGAATTTAGACCATCTGACATTTGCCCTGTCCGCCGGATTGGCACAGGTTTTGACCAATCTGGATAACCTGGCGGTGCTGTTTGCCATGCTGTTGTCGGTTGGAGCTTTGCGCGCTGTGGCGGGTTATGTCACCGCTCAGGCCATTGTGATGATTGCCGCTGTCGGGATCGCAGTTGGCATCAGTGATATACCCCTAACCGAGACCGGCTATCTGGGCGTGATTCCAATTGGATTGGGCTTGTATGCAATCTGGAAGCGTCGCACGGCCACTCCCGAAACAGCACCGGTCGCGCCTGCGTCATATGTAATGGCCAGTTTGATGTTTCTGACGATGTCTTTTGATACCTTTGCGGTTATGGCCCCGTTGTTGATCGACAGCGCAGCACCATATCGCGTTGCGGGCATTGCCGGTGCGTCCGTTGCAATTGTCCTTACCGCACTTGCAGCGCTGGGTTTGTCACGAATAGCAGGGCACGCCGGGAAATGGGCGGCAAAGGCCGAATCATTGGGGCCGATAGCAATGATAATTGCAGGAATCTATGTGTTGCTTGACAGCGGAACCGATTTGCTCTGAGCGCTTAGCCCCGCCAGATCCAGCCCCCGCCATAAATGCGACTGCTTTGGGTATCATAAAACACACAGGCCTGACCGGGCGATACACCTTCTTCAGCGCTTAGCAGTTCAATCTCGGCTTCGGTGTCAGAGCGGGGCCGCAAAATTGCATCCCGCGGTGGCCGGGTAGAGCGCACCTTGACCGAAATATGCCATTCATCGCGGCTGGTCATCGGCTCATCCCCCAGCCAGTTGATTTCACGCACGGGAATTGTGCGGGTGGCAAGCAACTCTTTCGGGCCGACAATTACCTGTCTGGTGTCCACATCCAGCCGCACCACATACAAAGGATCGGCCAGCCCCCCGATGCCCAACCCGCGACGCTGACCAATGGTATAGTGAATAACACCGTCATGCTGGCCCAGCACACGCCCGTCGGCGTGCACGATTTCGCCGGGGTCAACTGCATCAGGGCGGAGTTTCTGGATCACCGCAGCATAATCTCCATTGGGCACAAAACAGATGTCCTGACTGTCAGGTTTGTCCGCGACGCTTAGCCCATATTCCGCCGCCAGTTCGCGCGTGGCGTCTTTGGACGGCAAGTGGCCCAACGGAAAGCGCAGATAATCAAGCTGTTCCTGAGTTGTCGAAAACAGAAAATACGACTGATCGCGCGTGGCATCGGTTGCCGAATGCAATTCGGGGCCGTTTTTCCCAACCAGACGTTGAATATAGTGACCTGTGGCCATGCAGTCAGCCTCAAGGTCTTTGGCGGTTTGCAACAGATCTTTGAATTTCACCCGCTCGTTACAGCGAATGCAGGGCACCGGAGTTGCCCCGGCCAGATAACTGTCAGCGAACTCATCAATCACCGCGTCTTTGAAAATGTTCTCATAATCCAGAACGTAATGCGGAAATCCACGTTCCTCGGCGACACGCCGTGCATCATGAATATCAACCCC
This sequence comes from Paracoccaceae bacterium, assembly GCA_019090405.1. Classification (GTDB taxonomy): domain Bacteria; phylum Pseudomonadota; class Alphaproteobacteria; order Rhodobacterales; family Rhodobacteraceae; genus NORP181. The sequence goes on along the minus strand of JAHRVZ010000392.1, from coordinate 2,071 downwards.
GGCGCAACAGGCGCCCTTTTTCGCCAGCGCAGCACCATGGTCATATAACTGCAAAGTCACCCCAACCACATCGTACCCCTGATCTGCCAGCAAAGCAGCCACTACAGAGCTGTCAACGCCACCAGACATTGCCACCACAACCCGCGTTTCTGACGGCGGTTTGGCAAAGCCAAGCGAGTTTACGGGATGGGGCGAATCAAGCGCCATTTTCGGCGTCTCCTGTAGAAATTTTGTAAGTCTCGCAGAATATATGAAAATTCTAGACACTCTCAAGGGGTGGTTTCACGCGTTTTTAAGACCGCTACGCCACAGTTCCCCAACAACACAAGAGGGAAGGCAAATGTATTTACGAAAAATTGAGGGGCCAAGGGCAGTAACCTTGCCCAATGGTCTGGTTATGACACGGGCAGATTTACCTGACCCAAATACGCGCCGCTGGGTTGCGTCGCGCAAGGCATCGGTGGTGCGTGGCGTGCTTTATGGCCTTATTTCACAGGCGGATGCGCTGGTTTTATACGGGCTTAGTGACGAAGAATTTAAAGGCTGGGTCGCCGCAGTTGCCGAACATGGAGAGGATGCTCTTAAAGCGACAGCCGTAAAAAAGTATAGACAACTATAGGTTGCATGTGCAATTTTGTTAGCACCGGTAACGGGTGGTTAACTTATTCTGGTCAATGTTGAATCAAACACGAACCAGATAATTAGTGGAGAATCCCAACATGCGTGTGCTTCTGGTAGAAGACGACCCAACTACGTCAAAAAACATCGAATTGATGTTAACCCATGCAAATCTGAACGTTTATGCAACTGATTTGGGCGAAGAAGGCATAGATCTGGCCAAGTTGTATGATTACGATCTCATATTGCTGGATCTGAACCTGCCGGACATGACTGGCCACGATGTTTTGCGCAAATTGCGACTGGCCCGGATCGAAACTCCGATCCTGATCCTGTCGGGGGCCGATGATACCGAAAGCAAAATCAAGGGATTTGGGTTTGGCGCTGATGATTATTTGACCAAACCGTTCCACCGCGAAGAACTGGTGGCGCGCATCCATGCCATCATCCGGCGCTCCAAGGGGCATTCGCAGTCGATCATCGCCACCGGCAAGATCGCGGTTAATCTGGATGCTAAAACCGTCAGCGTGGATGGCGTGACAGTGCATCTGACCGGCAAGGAATACCAGATGTTGGAATTGCTGTCGCTGCGCAAGGGGACGACGCTAACCAAAGAAATGTTCCTGAACCACCTTTACGGCGGTATGGATGAACCTGAATTGAAAATCATCGACGTGTTTATCTGCAAATTGCGTAAAAAACTGGCAACCGCAACAGGTGGCGAAAACTATATCGAGACAGTGTGGGGGCGCGGCTATGTGTTATGCGACCCGCAAGGCGAAGAACTGGACAACAGTCCACGCCTTGCAGTTGGTGCATAAGCAGATTGCGCGGTAGTGGGCTTCTGCCGCGCAGATTGGTCAGGTTGAGAATAAGTCTCTCACTCACGAAACGTTGCATTTGGACCTGACCAGTCCCGCCGCCCCCAGGTGGTAAAAACTTGTGCTTTTAGGTGCCAGTGTATTTGACTGCATATTGTATGAAATCGCGATTCAACATCTTGTCGATTTGGTTTAACACTGGTTCCTGAACCGGTGCGGGGCCAGAATTTGACTGAGATAATCAACATCGAAGACCTTAATAAGGCGCAATCGCGCAAAGAGCTGGCCCGGCTGGCGCGAATCCTGTTGCAGGCTAATGATGAATATTACCGGGCAGATGCGCCAAAGCTAAGTGATGCTGATTATGACCGTCTAAAGCTGCGCAATGCAGCAATAGAATCCCGTTTTCCTGATCTGAAACGTTCTGATAGTCCAAGTGATCAGATCGGTGCACGCGCAGGCGACGGGTTTGCCAAAGCCGTCCATTCGGTTCGGATGTTATCGCTGGGAAATGCTTTTGACGATCAGGACGTTGCGGATTTTGACAAAAGTGTCCGTAAATACCTGGGGCTAGGCGCAGGCGCAGCACTTGCCTATACAGCCGAACCAAAAATCGACGGTTTGTCGTTGTC
>JAHRVZ010000002.1 GCA_019090405.1 Paracoccaceae bacterium | reverse complement strand
TGTGCCATCAGATCATACCCCGGCATGGATGAATTGGGACCGGTCTGACCGTAGCCTGAGATCGAACAATACACCAATCCCGGCAGATCGGTTGAAAGGGTGGCAAAATCCAACCCATATTTGGCCAACCCACCCGGCTTGAAGTTTTCGACCAGAATATCGGCCTCGGCTGCAAGACGGCGGATCACGGCCTGTCCTTCGGGGGTGGCGATATCCACGGCCACCGATCGCTTGTTACGGTTGGCCGACATGAAATATGCGCTCAGGTCGCTGGGTTCACCCTGTTCATCGGTGACATAAGGAGGGCCCCATTTGCGCGTGTCGTCACCACCGGTAACGGGGTTTTCGATCTTCAGAACCGACGCGCCCAGATCACCCAACAACTGGGTGCAGGTTGGGCCCGCCAAAATCCGTGTAAGATCAAGCACTTTGACGCCTGACAAAGCTCCTTCAGATCCGGCCATCATATGCTTCCCGTTCAATTTCTACAGCTATTATTGTGAATACGTTTGCCGCCATCGCATACCGCAGGGCGGCGCGCAAGTCTTTGCGGTTGTGTACCTTTACCCCCTGCCCGCCAAATGCACGCCCGATGGCCGCAAAATCATGCCGGGCAAAATCGACGCCGCGATTGGGCATCTGGCGCTGGCGCTGCTTTAACTCGATCAGGCTAAGGCTGGCATCGACGAACACCACGAAAATCACCGCTGTTCCCAGTTCTGCAGCGGTGGCCATTTCCCCAGCCACCATCAGAAACCCCGCATCGCCGGAAATGCTGACCACCGGGCGATCAGGATCCGCCAGCTTTTGCCCAATTGCCAATGGTACCGCACAGCCCATCGTGCACAGGCCCGACGATTGAGTCAGCCCTTTGGGTTCATCACAGCGCCACATCTGCGACAGCAAAATCCTGTGCGCGCCACTGTCCGCCGTGGCCAATGTGCCCTTTGGTAAAACGTCACGCATTTCGGCAATCGCCGCCGCCGGGCCCCATTCGTCATCTGTTGGAAACGCCGCAGACAACGCCAATTTTACCGCGTCAGGTTCGCCGTTGGGCCACGTGGTTCGTGCCTGAACAGATTGCGCCATTGCCTCTAGCGTTGCGCTGGTATTGGCGACGAAATTCAGGTTCGCCTGATGCATGTAATGTTCGTTGGGAACCGCCGAAATGTCGATTATACGTTGCTTATCAACACTCCATGCGTCACGCCATCCGGTGCGCATTTCAATTGGATCATAGCCGATGCACAACACCAGATCGGCCTTTTTCATCAACGGCAACAAGTGCCCGTCCGCCAGCGGAGACAGCCCCGCCGCGCCCAGACACAATGGGTGATCTTCGCTGATGACACCCTTGGCTTTGTAGGTGGTGACAAACGGAATATTGAAATGCTCAAGAAAGGCGCGCAAAATACAGCCAGCCTTATCGGTCAGCACATCCAGACCAACAATGGCAATCGGTCGCTCTGCCTGAGCCAACCACTTTTTCGCTTGCACCAAATCGGCCCCCGTTGGTGCTGTTGGGCTGGCAGGCATACGTCGGCGCCGAGGTGCATCGGTGACCGGCGCATCCGCAACGCTGATTGGCACGTCAATATGCACCGGACCCTGACGTGGCTCGGTTGCAATGGCGACGGCCTTGTCGGCAATTGTATCGGCACCCTGAGCAGTCATTCGAAACGTGGCTTTGGTGATCGGCCTGAACACGGCCTGATGATCCAGCACCTGATGGGTATATGTCAGCGCCTCGCCGGCATCGACACAGCCGGTCAGAACAATCAACGGCACATGGTCCTGCAACGCATTGGCAACCACATTCACCCCGTTCATCGCACCCGGCCCAACGGTTGCCAGCAGTATCGCGGGGGCGTTATCACGGTGATGCACCCCCTCGGCCATGAATCCGGCGGCATTTTCATGTTTGGCCAGATGAAACTGGATACCAGCGGTTTCAAGAGCGTCCACCAGCGTCAGAACCTCTCCGCCGGGCATGCCAAAGGCATGGCGACAGCCCTCTTCATAAAGCCGACGCGCCAACATATCCGCTGCGCGAAGTTGGGAATTTGGCATAAGTGAATCTCCGCAATATTTACAGGCCGAGATTGCGTAGCCTTCGTGCAGGCACAAGCCCCTTCACGGCACTGTGATTATTTGCTTGCCTGTGTTGCGATGGTCAGAAACCGGTCATCCAACATCGCCGACAAATCGCTTAATCCGGTGCCTCCTTCATCCAGATAAGGCGCAAGAACCATGCTTGGGGATTTGTAGGACAAGGTTGCAGTGCCGTCCGCATTTTCGGTCACATACATGCGAATTGGAGCCTCGATCATTGCCGCAGTGGACAGCGCCAGAACCTTGACCGCAAAGTCATTGTTGAACACGCCAATCACCCGGTTTCCGGGGATCGTAATACCCCGGTTTGCCGCCGCTTGTGTCGGTCCGGCCTGCGTGACCACGTGCATTCCGTTGGCCTTTACCGCTGATTTCACCGCATCAATCAGCCCGGCATAGGATTTTTGCGTCGTCATTATCACCCAGCCATCCCGCGCCGCAGGTTCCTGTGCCAGTCCAGCGGATGCACCAAATAGCAGACAAAGGCTTAGGAAAATGGATTTGACGGTCATGGGTGATCTCCGGCCAGATGAAATTGCTACGCCCATTATGTGACCAATTGGCAAATGTAGCGACCAAACTTGTTGTTACCGGCGGTTTGCTAATTAGTGAGTTCGCTGCAATCAGGACCGTACATCACTTAGTTCAGATCAAGTTCAGCCAATAATGGAGCCCAGGCCGCTCCGTGCATGTCACGGTCAGAAACCGCACCCTGAATATGTGGCCGTGGAAAGCTGAACTTGACCACATTCAGGCTTGGGATATCAAAGCGTTTGATCGTCTTTACCTCACACTGAAAAAGCGAGGCAACGCGATCAGTAGACAGGCTTTTGACAATTTGGTCGAATGCCGGTTCAGAGCCACAAAAGATGTCAATAGTCACCCAGAATGGCCCTGCGTTTTTAGACCGCACCTTAACAGCAATGTCGCGTATCTGGGTCATGGCAGCACCGTCAAGACAAACGCATCCATTGGATCATCAAGGACCATAACGTGATTTAGCACGAACTCATAAATCGCACCGCGGTCGATTTCAGCAGGGGAAAACGGGAACGCAAAGGTTGGCTGTTCCTCAAGCTGCGTTAGCGGATGATGCAACAGATATGGGTTCAGCAGTTTGGCAATATTGCCGGCAGTTTCCTGATCCGCAGCAGTAACAATGGCCAGAACACCAACTTCGGCAAGCGTCGATTCGCGGGTCTCGATTTCCCCCAAAGTCGCGTTCTGGCCGATAATTCGCAGCTCAACAGAGAAATCGTCGGGCGTAAGCGTCAGACGCGCACAGGCTTTTTCGCAGTGTTTCGCAATGATGTCGTCGCACCATTTTTGAATATTCTCAACATAATGCGCATCACGAACAAGCACCATGATAATGCTTTGATAGCCAGCGACACGCGCGCCTTCCAATTTGACGGTGTATCGCGTGCTTGGATGCCAGATTGACCCGGTTACACGCACGCGGGTATCGTCCAGCGCGGTATATTGTGCATCGGTAACGTCAAGATGCCCGCCCGGTTCATACAAGATAAACGGGTCAGTATTCTCATACAGCATATGGGCCGAAACGGTGTGTGGCGTGGCATGAGCGCCCTCAGCCAGCGGTGTGATGGTAAAACCGTCATTATCAAAATCAACGGTGATGACACCCGATTGCGGGTTTGTCGCGCAAAGCGCGCCACATTCGCCGATTTTGGCCCCATGCCAAGCTGGCCCCGGATTGATGCCATTCATGATCGGCAGGGCAGCAATTATTGCCGTATCAGTTGTGCGCCCGGCGATGATAATATCGGCCCCGGTTTGCAACGCGGCCGATATCTGTTCGATACCTGCAAGGGCAACAATGTGACTGCATCCGTTGACAATATCCGCACTGATTTCAGGCGCGGCAGGCAACGCGCTGATAGTGCCGGCCACAAGCGCATCAGTGACCCGCAGGGCGGGTTGCTCGGATTTCACAGTGGCGATTTTGGCGCTTAATCCTTGCTCTTTCAAAATCTCTTGTGTGATTTCAACCAGCCAATCAACCATACTGTCGCTGCCGCAGGTGCCAGCCGTGCCGATCACCAGCGGGCAACCCGCTTTGGCACGTGCCAGTATCAACCCCTGCCATTCCAACTTGGTCGACGCGCGCGCGTATTTCGACACGCCACGCCCCAAATAGGACGGCCCACTGTCAGTTGATCCGCCGTCAATTGCTATCAGGTCCACGCCCAGCGCAATCCCACGCGCAAGCGCATCCGCGTCATAGCCAAGGCCAAGCGCCCCTGAGGGGATCAGAACTCTAGTCACTGACGCGCTGCGGTTTGGTGATGAAACGGCGCAGGAACATCGGCGCGATAAAACCCAGAACCGCCGCGATTAGCAGGCCGGTGGAAATTGGCGAACTGAACAAATAGGTCCACTCACCGCCGGACAAGACCATGGCATCACGCAGTTTATTCTCCATCGCGTTGCCAAGCAGGATGCCCATGATGATTGGCACAGTCGGGATATCCAGCTTGCGACAGACATA
>JAHRVZ010000031.1 GCA_019090405.1 Paracoccaceae bacterium | reverse complement strand
AAGTCGGTTTTAGGCAGGTTCAGCGTAGATTTATAGTCAGTCGTTTCGGCGCACATTTGGGGCGTCCTTGTCGATGGTCGTGAAAATGAAAATTGTGGCGGTCGGTGCGATAGGGTCAAGCACCTGTTCCCGGCGTCTCATTGGATCAGAGCGCCGGGGAAGTAATTCGTATGAAGATCAGGCAATGCTGGGTCATGGCGGCGTTATACGGCCCGGTTGCAGCGGCGTAAAGTGGCACTATGCAGCCGGCAAACAACAGCGCCATCGAAACCCCGCGTCGTCTGCCTAGGGGTGAAACAAAGTGCCCACGCCATAGGCAATTGCCGCGGCCAGCCCACCGATCAGCACAGTCTCGGCGGCGGACCTCCACCAGGGGGCCACCGACCAGACGCTCTTTAATGCTCCGATGACAAAGAACACGAACATCGTCAGCCAGGCCGACGCCACAAACGCCTGTTCAAACGCCAACAGGAACGGCAATAACGGGATCAGCCCGGCCACCAGAAACGCCGCAAATGTCGCTATGGCTGCGCGCATCGGGTTGGGGTCGGCCTTGCTTAGCCCATATTCGCCCTCAAGCATCAGGTTGATCCAGCTTTCGCGATTTGCGGTGATAGCATCGGTGGCGTCCTCTAAAACCGTGCCAGTTAGTCCCTTTTGTGACAGGATTTCAAACACCTCTCGCCGTTCTCCGTCAGGATACAAATCAATGTGATGTTCCTCAATTGCGCGAATACGGGCCATGTTGTCGCGTTCGGCCTTGGTTCCTGAGTAATTTCCCGCCGCCATGGAAAACCCGTCGGCCAGCACATTGGCAAGCCCCATCGCCACGATCACAAACGGCGACAACCCGGCCCCGGCAACACCGGCAACAATAGCAAACGTCGTGACCGACCCGTCGATGCCACCATAGACCAGATCGCGAAGCACCCCGCGCCCCGGTGGCGCACCAATGCGGATTCTGATTTCACTGTGGCTGTGACCGTGATCTGTCATCTGGCTGCTCCTGTGATGCAACATTGTCGCAACTCGCAGGCTGGCCGGCCTTGAGTTAGGTCAATGTTCTGCCTTTTGTGACTTTGAGCCAAACAAACCAGTCAGTGCCCGTTTGACGATACCACGCACCGATGGGCGGCTTTGGGTCGAAAATGGCAAGGGTCGGCAAACCTCCATCGCGGCAACGCCCACGCGCGCGGTCAGCGCACCGTTTACCAGTCCTTCGCCAAAGCGACGCGATAGTTTGCTAAGGATCGAGCCGCCTAATATCGGCTCTAGCAGATCATCCCCGACCGCCACCGCACCCGTTGCCAACAGATGGGTAAACACTGCCCGGGTCAGTCGCCAACTTCCAAAAAACCCCGAACGCCCCCCATAAATTTCACCAACGCGCCGGATCATTCGCAAACTGCTGGCCAAAGCTGTTGCTACATCCGCCAGCGCCAATGGCACCAATGCCGTCACTGTCGCCACCCGTCGCGCCGCCGCTTCGACTTCGCGGCTTGCGGCGGCATCCAATGGCGCCAGCAATTCGATCTCAACGAGGTCCAGCAAGGCGCTAGCATCTACCTGTTCACCCCGTCGCTCAGCAAGGCGTTCGCGGCCCCAGCGGGTGTCTTCACGACCGCTATACAGCTTTAGCATCTGATCGGTCACAGCCTGCGCGGCACCCAAATCCTGACTGGAAATCGCATCATTCGCGGTGCGGCGCAGTTTGTCTATGCGGCCAAGTCTTCCAATGGCCGCAATTTCGCGGATCGCCACCAGCAGCAGCAGCAAAACCAACATGCCCAACAATCCTGTAACAGCCCAGCCAAGGATCGGAACACGTGTCAGCAGTGACGCGGCAAAGTCCCATGCGGCGACGCCGATAGCGGCTGTCAGCAGGCTGGCCACAAGCGCCCAGAACCAGCGCGCCAGACGTGAAGGCTTTCGCGCGGCAAAAGCTGCGGCGGTCTGCATGGCCTGCCCGGTTGGAACCAAAGCGTCGATATCCGGCACGGCTGGCGCGTCAGAAACGCTTTCGGTTGGTGTATCTTCAAGATCAATCAGAACAGGCTTTGCAGTCATTTGGTTTTGGCCTTTCGTGTCCAGACATAGCGGATGTCTGGCAATTTTTCATCGTTTCCTGCGCCATCTGTGCGTTCAGTTTCGATGAAGTTCTGCGCTAAATAGAACTTCTGGGCTTTGATGGCTGCCTGAAATGTCCATAATTCAAGCCATTTTGAGCGCGTTTTTGCATCGTTAAGCAGCAGTTTACCAACACCTTTACCAACAGCTTTCTGGCTCAGATATAGCGCGTGAATTTCTGTTTTGTTGCGCGCGATAAAACCCTCAATCTGGCCACTGAAAGTCGCCACAGTGACCCAACCCCGGTCGATCATCAAACCGCAGAAATCAATAACTTCGGCAGCAGTATAAAGCTGCGGCATCCAACTGGTTGTGGACAAATGCCCCCACAGAATACCCCCGGTTGCGCCCGCATCTGTTGACTGCGCGGCGCGCAAAACAGCATTCACAGCCGATCCCCGATCAAAAACTGAACAGCCCGGTCCAGCCGGATGTGCGGCGGACCATCCCCCGGTTTCAGGCTAAGCGGTGCCGGCGCAAAACCCATGATCTGATAATCTTCGCCCAGCCATTTATCCGCCCCCGCCCGTGCCGGATCAAGCAGTTCAGACGGGTGTTCTGGCAATTTTCCCGGATAAAGAGCCACCTGTTTACCCGTCTCAAGCAGCGTACCACGCACGCAATTCAATTCGTTTCCATCGTGGGATCGCGTCATTTCGGTCGTTGCTCGCAAGGCGGCGATTGACATGGCGTCAGTCTCAGCCCCGGCAAATCGCGCACGATCACGCGCATCGCGGGTCAGAGCCTCGATAATCCCGGTCAGTTGCGGGTGTTGTTCATGGTGCAAATGGTCCGCCTTTGTGGCCGCAAACAGGATTTTCTCAACCCGCTTGCCGCGTAACAGACGGCTTAAGAACGCATTGCGACCGGGTTTGAAGCTGGCCAGAATATCGGTCATTGCGGCGCGCATATCTTCTACCGCCTGCGGCCCTTTATGGATTGCGCCTAGCACATCAACCAGTACCACCTGCCGGTCAATCCGGGCGAAATGGTCTTGGAAAAACGGTTTGATAACACGTGATTTATAGGCCTCATAGCGCCGTTCCATTTCGCGGTGCAGCGAACGACGCTTTGATGGGCCATCAATCGGAATCGGCGCAAATGTCAGCACCGGAGAGCCTTCAAGATCGCCCGGCAATAGAAACCGGCCCGGCGTGCAATCAGAAAACCCCTGTTTGCGTGCATCCTGCAAATACAATGCAAAGCGTTTTGCCAGATCCTGTGCCAGCGTTTCGTCATGATCCGCTGTTGGATCGACTGCGCGCGCTCGTTCCATAAAGCCCTGCGCACAGTCGCGATTGGTGATCCGCGCCAGCACATCCGCCGCCCATTGGTCATAGGTTTTATCCAGCAACCCCAGATCAAGCAGCCATTCCCCCGGATAGTCAACAATATCCAGATGCACCACACGCGGCCCTTGCAAACCCGACAACACCCCCGACGGTCGCACCCGCAACGACAGGCGCAATTCGCTGATCGCGCGGGTGCTGTCAGGCCAGTGTGGCGATTGCCCGGTCAGGGCAGACAGATGTGTTTCAAAGTCAAAGCGCGGCACTGTATCATCGGGTTGCGGTTGCAGATAGGCGGCCTCAATCCGGCCATCGCGTTCCGCCACAAGGCCGGGCATCCGGCCCCTGTCCAGCAGGTTTGCCACCAAAGATGTGATGAATACGGTTTTTCCAGACCGCGCCAATCCGGTCACACCTAGCCGGATTACCGGTTCAAACAGCGCCCCATTGATCGAATCCCCAAGGTTTTCGACGCTGCGCACAGCTGTGTCGACAATTGAAGTAAAAGCCAAACCTGTTCCCTGCCCCGTTTTTTTGCCTCGTTCGATTTGCAATTAAGATAGGCCGTGGTTGGCTTTGATACCAGAGCAAGACACGCATTTGCCCCTCTTGCAGCCGTGCTCTGGTCGCGATAGGCCCGCAGCCATGCCTCGTTATGCTCTCAAAGTTGAATACCACGGTGCGCCGTTCGCCGGCTGGCAACGCCAAAAGGATCAACCGTCAGTTCAGGGCGCGATCGAGGCTGCGTTGGCAAAACTGGAACCCGGTCCGCATACCATTGCCGCTGCTGGGCGTACCGATGCAGGCGTGCATGCGTTAGGTCAGGTTGCTCATTGCGACATGGCAGCCGAATGGGACTCGTTCCGGCTGTCCGAGGCGCTGAATTACCATCTGAAACCGAAGCCCGTCGCCATTGTCGCCATCGCAAAAGCCAGTGACGACTGGCACGCCCGGTTTTCGGCAACCGAACGGCAATATCTGTTCCGCATCCTGACCCGGCGCGCCCCGGCAACCCATGATACGGGGCAAGTCTGGCAGGTTAAACAGCCACTTAACATAGCAGCGATGCAAGAGGCGGTTCAACATCTGCTGGGCAAACACGATTTTACTACGTTCCGGTCCACAATCTGTCAGGCGCTTAGCCCGGTGAAAACACTGGATGCGCTGGATATCACCGAAGTTGATGGATTTTGCGGACCCGAGGTTCATTTCAACGTGCGTGCCCGGTCTTTCCTGCACAATCAGGTGCGCAGCTTGGTCGGCACATTAGAACGCGTAGGGGCCGGAGGCTGGCATCCGGACGATGTTCGCACAGCCCTTGCCGCCCGCGACCGTGCCGCCTGCGGCCCGGTGTGCCCGCCCCAAGGGCTGTACCTGAAGCATGTCAACTATCCGCAAAACCCCTTTTGACTGCCGGGGCCATTGATAATCTTGAAATCCGCGTCAAATGCGCGCCGATTTTCGTCGCTTTGTTGGATGCTCTGCCCGTCAATATAAAATTGTCGCTCGAGTTCATTCATAACAATGCTATTCGTGTCTGACATCAAAAAGGGCTGCTTAATGACCTCTCCAGAATATGCCGCATTTTATAATGATTTCGCTCCGGCACAAATCGAGCATGACCTGCAAGGAAACATGATCGACGGCATCAATGCCTGCGTTGAATGTTGTGACCATTACGTCGGCCAAAACCGCATCGCATTGAACTGGGAAGGCACCGATGGCAGCCAAACCACGCTGACCTTTGACGAATTGCAACAGCAGGCTGCCCGGTTCGCAAATATCCTGACAAAACACGGCATCGGCCGCGGAGATCGCGTTGCCGGATTGCTGCCTCGCATCCCTGAACTGCTGGTCGTGATCCTTGGCACATTGCGTGCCGGTGCCGTGTATCAACCGTTGTTCACGGCCTTTGGGTCTAAGGCCATCGCCGACCGCCTTGCCGGGTCTGAGGCCAAGCTGATTGTCACCGATACCGATAACCGACCCAAACTTGACGATGTCGCGAACTGCCCAATAACGCTGACCCTTGATGGGGGGCAATCTGGCGATATCGACTTTGCCAGCGCCATGGCCGAACAACCCGATACCTTTAACCCGGTGATGTTGCAGGCTGATGATCTGTTTTTAATGATGTTTACCTCTGGCACCACAGGTCCGGCCAAAGGTGTGGGCGTGCCGCTCAAGGCACTATTGTCCTTTGCCTCTTACATGAAATACGGCATTGATTTGCGCCCGAACGACCGGTTCTGGAACATTGCTGATCCCGGTTGGGCCTATGGGCTTTATTACGCCGTTATCGGGCCGTTGTT
>JAHRVZ010000391.1 GCA_019090405.1 Paracoccaceae bacterium | reverse complement strand
GCTTTGGCGGATATCCCAGTATTCCCGCACTTGGAGCGGCACTGTTGCTGGGATTGCCGCGTATGATTCACGAACAAAACGGTGTTTTGGGAAAAGTTAACGATCTGTTTGCCAAACGGGTGGCCGCTGTGGCCTGTGGGGTCTGGCCGACCGATCTGCCGGATGGGGCCAAGGGTATTCATGTGGGCAATCCGGTGCGGGCGTCGGTTCTTGATCGGGCAGGGGCATCCTATATTGCGCCGGGTGACTATCCGATGTCGATCCTTGTCATGGGCGGCAGTCAGGGCGCGCGCATCCTTTCAGATCAGGTGCCCGGCGCGATAGCTGCCTTGCCAGACGCAATCCGCGCCAATATTCGCGTTAGCCATCAGGCGCGCGATGAAGATGGTGACCGGGTTACAAATTTTTATGCCGAGCATGGCATTTCTGCCGAGGTAAAGCCGTTCTTTCAGGATGTCCCCCGCCGGATGAGCGAGGCGCAACTGGTCATCAGCCGGGCCGGAGCGTCCTCGATTGCTGATCTGACCATTATCGGCCGCCCATCAATTTTGATCCCATATGCGGCCGCTGCCGGCGACCACCAAACCGCAAATGCCCGAGGGCTGGTTGAGGCTGGTGCCTGTGTATTGATCCCTGAAACCAAACTGGATGCCGCATCGCTTAGCGAACATATCACCACCATTCTCAGCAACCCGGATGCAGCAATTCGTATGGCGCAGGCGGCCTTGTCCGTAGGTATGCCGGACGCTACTGATAAACTTGTCTCGCTTGTTGAAAAGCTGGGCGCAAAGGAAAACCTATGACGCCTGCCACGAAACTTCCCGGTGATATCGGTTCGATCCATTTTGTTGGTATTGGCGGGATCGGCATGTCCGGTATCGCCGAAGTGTTGCTGAATCAGGGTTATGTCGTGCAGGGTTCTGATCTGAAAGCCTCAAAAATCACCGACAGGCTGAACAAACTCGGGGCTACGATCTTTGTTGGTCAGAAGGCTGAAAATCTGACCGGGGCCGAGGTGGTGGTGATTTCATCCGCCATTAAACCGGGCAACCCGGAACTGGACGAAGCCCGCCGTACGGGCCTTCCGGTTGTGCGCCGTGCTGAGATGTTGGCCGAACTGATGCGGCTAAAATCTAACATTGCGGTGGCGGGAACCCACGGCAAGACCACGACCACAACCATGATGGCCGAACTGATGGTGGCCGGGCGATTTGACCCCACCGTGGTTAATGGCGGTATCATTCACGCTTATGGATCAAATGCCCGTATGGGGCAGGGCGAATGGATGGTGGTTGAGGCAGATGAATCCGATGGCACATTCAACCGACTGCCTGCGACCGTCGCCATTGTTACAAACATTGACCCCGAACATATGGAACATTGGGGTGATTTTGATACCCTACGCGATGGGTTCTATGAATTCGTCTCAAATATACCGTTTTACGGCGTGGCCGTTTGTTGCACCGATCACCCCGAAGTACAGACACTGGTTGGCCGGATCAGTGACCGGCGAGTGGTGACTTATGGGTTCAACGCGCAGGCCGATGTGCGGGCGGTGAACCTGACCTACAAAGCCGGAGTTGCGCATTTCGACATAGATTTGCAGGCCGAGGATATGACGATCCAGGGCTGCAGCCTGCCGATGCCGGGGGATCACAATGTGTCCAACGCGCTGGCCGCAGTCGCCGTTGCGCGCCATTTGGGCATGAAGGGCAGCGAAATCCGCGATGCTTTGGCCAGCTTCGGTGGCGTCAATCGGCGCTTTACCAAGGTCGGAGAGGTCAATGGTATCACGATCATTGACGACTATGGCCACCACCCGGTCGAAATCGCCGCGGTTCTAAAGGCCGCGCGTCAGGCCACCGAAGGGCGCGTTATTGCCGTTCACCAACCCCACAGGTTCTCACGTCTGGCCGACCTGTTCGATGACTTCTGCGCCTGTTTCAACGAGGCAGACGTTGCCGCCATCGCCCCCGTATTTTCCGCCGGAGAAGACCCGATAGAAGGCGCGAGCCGCGATGATCTGGTCGCAGGCCTGATCGCCCATGGCCATCGTCATGCCCTTGCAGTCGAGACCGAAGATGACCTATTGAATCTGGTACGTGCGCAGGCAAGGCCCGGTGATCTGGTGGTCTGTCTGGGCGCCGGTACGATCAGCACATGGGCCAACGCACTACCGGAGCGACTGAAAGGCTAAGCAAATGAGCGACACATTAAAACGCCGCATCGGGCTAGGACTACTCACCGCTTATGGTGTGGGCGTCATGGTCGGCGCGGGGATCTATGTGTTGGTCGGGGCGGTTGCGGATGAGGCAGGAATTTGGGCCCCTCTGGCATTTTTGGGGGCCGGTTTAATCGCCGCACCCACCGCGCTTAGCTATTCCGAGTTTTCCACCCGCATTCCCGAAGCCGCCGGCGAGGCCGCCTATGTGGGCACCGGACTGAACAGTCAGGCAATGGCCATACTGGTCGGGCTGGCCATCGTGCTGGCCGGGACATTGTCCGCCGGGGCCGTGCTGCGCGGCGGGGTTGGTTATTTGCTCAATACCATCGACATCGACACCACAGTTGCCATCGTCGTTCTGGGGTGTGCCCTGATTGGCGTTGCCATGATTGGCGTGCTGGAAAGCCTGGCGCTGGTGGCGGTGTTCACTGTGGTCGAACTGATCGGACTGGCCCTTGTGGTCTGGGCTGGCATGACCGCCCCGCCAGTCACGACATTTGACATGACCACCACGCCCTTGGTCTGGTCCGGCATTGGTCTGGGTGCGGTACTGGCATTTTTCGCCTTTATCGGGTTCGAAGACATCGTCAATATGGCCGAAGAGGTAGAGAATCCCACGGTCAATCTGCCGCGCGCCATTCTGTATTCGCTGACCATCACCACACTTATTTATGGCGTGGTGGCATATGCCGCTGTCCGCGTTGTGCCTGTTGATGCACTTGCCGGCAGTTCCAGCCCTCTGGTGCTGGTCTGGCAGGCCGCGCGCGGGGGGGATGCTCAATTCCTGTCAGCAATCGCGGTATTCGCGGCGCTAAATGGTGTTTTGGCGCAGATCGTCATGGCCTCTCGGGTGTTGTTCGGTCTTGGCAGGCGCACGCCATCACTGGCGATATTTCATCATACGCACGCGCGGTTTGGTACTCCGATCTTGGCCACGGCACTGGTTGGCGCAGGGGTCGTCGCCACCGCCTTGGCAGCACAGGTTGCCACGTCGGCCGAGATGACTTCGATTGTATTGTTATCGGTATTCGCTCTGGTCAATTTTGCGCTGATCCTGCAAAAACGCCG
>JAHRVZ010000390.1 GCA_019090405.1 Paracoccaceae bacterium | reverse complement strand
CACCCGTGGATTTCATCGGCTCGTCGCTGCGTGCTTTGTCGGTTTCAACCGACGCTGTGAAAAAGCTAAAGGTCAAAGGCCTGAACCAAAACTGGCGTCACCGATGAGGTTGATGGGGCAGAACTGGCAGAAACCTCAGGGGCCGGATGGTTGGCCCGAGGAAGACGTGGCGTGGATCACACCGCAAGGAGTATCTGCACGATTGCGCTGGGCGATGTCGGTTCCGCAGGTGTTGCGCCCGGATTTACCGGACCCGCGGCAATTCGTAGTGGACGCATTAGGCGCACAGGCACCCGAAACCGTGCAATTTGTGGCCGCATCAGCCGAAAGTCGCGCCGATGCGATTGGGCTGGTTCTTGCGTCGCCCGCGTTTCAGCGGCGTTAGGGGGAAAATGATGAGACATGAACTTTCGCGCCGATCTTTGTTAGCCCGTTCCACCCTGATCGGGTGTTCACTGGCCGCCAGCCCGCTGTTGACACCGCTAAGTTTTGCCGCCGCTCCCTGGGACACGCGGCTGGTGGTGATCATTTTGCGCGGTGGCATGGATGGGTTGGATGTGGTGCAACCCTATGGTTCGCCTGAATTTTCCGAAATGCGCGGGGCGCTTGGGGCGGGTTCGGCCAAGGGTGCATTTGATCTGGATGGGTTCTTTGCGCTGCATCCGGCGCTCGCACCGTTGATGCCACTTTGGCGGCAGCAACAATTGGGGTTCGTTCACGCAGCATCAACCCCCTATCGCAACAAGCGCAGCCATTTCGACGGTCAGGATCTTCTCGAAGCGGGGACGTCGACGTTAGAGGGCGCGCGCGATGGGTGGTTGAACCGAATGCTGCAAAACCTTTCCGGGGTCGAAACACACACGGCTTTTGCCATTGGGCATGGCGATATGCAGGTGTTGTCCGGTGCTGCGCAAGTGGCCGAGTGGTCGCCGGATTCTGACCTGGTGATGACACCTCAGACAGTAAGCCTGGCAGAACTGGTCATGCGGGATGACCCGGAATTTCAGGCGGCTTTGGCCGAGGCATTGTTGTTGTCAAAGGGCAGCGACGAGGTTGGGATGATGCAAAACCGCGACGGCGAAATGCAAATGTCGGTTCCGGCTGTCAGTCGCGGCAAAGCGCATGTCAAAGTGGCTGAATTCGCGGCTGAGCAATTGCGCGGGGATACGCGGGTTGCCTCTTTTTCGGTCAATGGCTGGGATACGCATAGCAAACAGGGGCGCACGTTGGTGCCCGCTCTTAATCGGCTGGCCGATACGATCCTGACATTGCAGACCGAGTTGGGCGCCGCAGTATGGCAAAAAACCGCCATTGTGGCGATGACCGAATTTGGCCGCACGGTGCGCGTGAACGGCACTGGCGGGACGGATCACGGTACTGGTGGCGCGATGGTGCTTGCAGGCGGGGCGATCCGGGGTGGCCGGGTCTATGGCGACTGGCCGGGGCTGGCCGAGGCTGATCTTTTTGACCGCCGCGACCTGATGCCCACCAGCGACGTGCGTGCCGCTGCAGCCTGGCTGATGCGCGGGTTGACCGGAGTGGATATAGCTGCCCTTGAAGGGCGGGTGTTTCCCGGTTTGCAAATGGGTGATGATCCTGGTTTGCTGTTGTAATAACGGGGGCTTGGCGCGGTTGGGCGAAGGCATTAGGATACGGCTATGACAAAATCCAGCCCCATAGGTAATCGCGTTCCTGATTGGACCGCTCCTGCCGTTCCTAGCGGTGAAATATTGCAAGGAAGATACGCGCGACTGGAACCTTTATCGGCCGAGAAACACGCGGCTTTGCTGTTTCGCGCCTATGATGGGCATGATGCGCTTTGGGATTATATGCCTTACGGGCCATTTGCATCGGCATCGCAATACCATCGTTGGGTCCGCGATACAGTGGCCAACAAAGATCACTTTTTCTATGCGGTCAAAAATCTGGAAACAGGCAATTATGGTGGTGTCGCCAGCTATTTGCGGATGGCCCCCGAAGCCGGGTCAATCGAGGTCGGCAACATTAACTACGCGCCAGAATTGCAACGCACCCGCGCGGCCACTGAAACAATGGCGTTGATGATGGGGTGGGCGTTTGACGCCGGTTATCGGCGCTATGAATGGAAATGCAATGCGCTGAATATACCATCGCGCGTCGCTGCTCAGCGGTTGGGCTTTAGCTATGAGGGCGTGTTTAGGCAGGCTCTTGTAGTAAAGGGGCGCAATCGAGATACGGCGTGGTTCGCCGCAATCGACAGCGAATGGGCAGCCCTAAGTGAGGCATTTAAGGCATGGCTTTCACCGTCAAATTTCAACGCCAATGGACAGCAACTTGAGCGGCTGAGCGATCTGACACAATTGGTGCGAGTCAGCTCAGACCCGTCGCTGCGGTAGGTCAAGTTTCACTTTCGTCGTCTGGACGGGTTCGCTACGCTTGGCCCTAGTACCATGTCGTCTCGGATTCCACGGCGATTGCGCTGGATTCGACGATATGAAATTCGTGACTGAATATATAACACGAAAAGCACCACCAAAGGCGCGAGCAGAAAATGTTGCCACATAGCGCTATACCACCTGTTTGTGTTGCAAACGGTCCTGAACCAGCCCCGCAATCCGCGCGGCATTGTTGTTCAGCGGTGCCCCCACAGCACGCGCGTTTGCAAGATCAAAAGCCGCCTGCGCCAGAACAGTGTCATCGGCACTGCGTGCGACACCGCCAATAAACTGGGCGACATAATCCAATGTCTTTTCATCAACACCTGAGTTCAGCATTTCGGCCATATGGGCCATATCATCCTGGTACGCCATTGGATCAGGCACGATCGTTTCATCCGAAACAGTACGAAGACCCGAAGGTCGACGACCCAGAGGCAGACGCGACAGCACGGCCTCTTGAAAACTGGCAAGAGATGTCAGCGGTTTTGCCAGAAACCCATCCGCCCCGGCAGCGATGGCCAGGTTTTCGGCAAAATCGTCACCGGATGTCCCCAATATTACCTCGATACGGGGGGTGGCGATTGACAGTTCTTCAATAAGATCAATGCCAGAGCCATCGGGCAAGCCCAGATCAATGACTGCAACAGAGGGGCGATAGACCTGTAAATGTCGTCGTGCTGAGCGCAGGCAGTCTGCCCGCCTTATTCGGGCGCCGCTGCGCAAACATAAAAGGCGCATGGCTTCGCAGGCAAAGCGGCTGTCTTCGACAACCATTATGGTTAGTCCCAACAAAGGCCGGTTTGGCGTGGTCGTTGTGTGATTGGTGGCGAACGGGTCCGAATCGTCCATGCGTGG
The DNA here is from genome assembly GCA_019090405.1 of Paracoccaceae bacterium. GTDB lineage: Bacteria > Pseudomonadota > Alphaproteobacteria > Rhodobacterales > Rhodobacteraceae > NORP181. Next base: position 6,004 of record JAHRVZ010000390.1, on the reverse strand, counting down.
TCCTCCTAGCAGATAGCTCAACGCTAGGCCCAGTTGGCTAACAGCGGGTTAACGCCGCGACAAAACTACGAATTGTGTTGGACAGGTTGCTCTTGAGCCGTGCTCATCGCATAACCGGCCTGAAAAGCCATTGGAGAATAGCCATGATTGGACGTCTGAATCACGTAGCCATCGCAGTACCGGATCTGGTCGCCGCTTCTGAACAGTATCGCACAGCTCTGGGCGCCAAGGTCGGTGCGCCTCAGGATGAGCCGGATCATGGGGTGACTGTGGTCTTTATCGACTTGCCCAATACCAAGATTGAACTTTTGTATCCTTTGGGTGAAAATAGCCCGATTGCTGCGTTCCTGGAGAAAAACCCGTCCGGGGGGATGCACCATATCTGCTATGAAGTTGATGATATTCTGGCCGCGCGTGACCAGTTGGTGAATACCGGCGCAAGGGTTCTGGGCACTGGCGATCCCAAGATCGGAGCACATGGTAAACCGGTGCTGTTTCTGCATCCCAAGGATTTCAACGGCTGCCTGATCGAGCTTGAGCAAGCCTGATTTAACCCATGACAGGAGGCCAACATGGCCATCACGTCCGCCATCGTTCTTTATGTGGTCATCTGGTTTATGACGTTTCTCATCGCCTTGCCCATTCGTGTAAAAACGCAAGGCGATCTAGGTGATATTGTGCCAGGAACCCACGCCGGAGCCCCCGAAGAGCATCACCTGAAGAAAAAGATGTGGATCGTAACTGGCGTAGCGTTTGTTATTTGGGTTGTTGTCAGCGGCATCATCCTGTCCGGCTGGATCAGCGTCGACGATATCGAAAATTTCACGCGTGGTTAGGTGAGCCAATAACTGCGCGCGGAAATCTCTGGTTAAACGCCAATGATTGCACTGAAGTTTTTATCCACAGGGGTTTTATCCACATCAATTTTGATCTCCAAGCATGTGATAAATATGGGTAAATGTTGCGGCCCCTAAAATCGGGATGAATAAGTTCACAATCGGAATGGATAGCGGCATGGCCATCATTATTCCTGCAAGCCATATCGTGCCCATATGCTGACTGCGCAGCTGTTTTGCTTTCACGCGGCCGACGCGACGCATCGCGGCGAGAGTGAAATATTCCCGCCCCAACAGAAACCCGTTCAGCCCCCAGAAAACGATGGCCCATGCCGGTGGGAATAGGAAAAACAGCAGTGAGCCGACAATGAAAGCAACAATATTGGCAACGATCAGCAAACCCAGAAAACTAAACGTATCACGCAAAGCCTCAAAGAATGGTACGCCGGGCACCTCGGGAAGGTGCGGATAGTGTTCATCCTCAACCGCCTGTGCAACTTCGTCCAGAAACATCGAGGTTATGGCCGAGGCCACCGGCATCATCAGGAAAACGGACAGTACCATCATAAAGATGAATGACGAAAAGCTAAGCAGATCGTTCAACCATTCCACTTTGCCAAGGACCGGAACTGTGGCCTCTTCTCCGACCATCCAGTTTATCAGCCCCAAAAGACCAGCGTATGACATCACCAAAAGGGCAATTGTCAGGCCAATGCCCAAAAACAGTACCCGGCGGAAACGCGGGTCGCCGATTTGGGAAAGCGACATGATGAATGCGCGTATAATCATGCGGACACCCATTCGGTGATTGCACCAACGTCCGGGCGCGGGCGTTCGGGGGGCGCGCTGCTTTCAGTGCCGATATGGATGATCCCTGCGATGGATTCATTTGTGGCCAGCCCAAGGCCAGACTTGCAGAATTCATCATCATAACTGACCCAGCCAGACAACCAATTCGCCCCCCAACCTGACGCAAGAGCCGCGTTTAGCAGGCTTAAACAGACAGCACCTGCAGAATAGGACTGTTCGATGGCGGGTATTTTTTCGGTTGGTTTGCGAATTTCAACCACCACCACCGCCAAGTTGCCCATATCAAACTGGCTACGTGCCTTAAGGGTGTCTGCATCGTCTTTGTCCAACGCTTTGGCGCGTGATTCGACAAGATCGGCCAGACGGGCCATTGCCGTTCTTTCAATCACGACAAACCGCCATGGTTCCAGTTTCCCGTGATCCGGACAGCGCGCGGCTGCGGTCAAAAGCGGGCCAAGCTGGTCACGATTGGGCACCGGAAGCCCCAGCGTTTTGGCCGGGCGGGACCGGCGGGTCAGTAAAAACTCCATCGCGGCGGGGTTTGGAACGGGCATATGTGAATCCTGTTTACATGGGTTGTCTGTATCTTGTGTATGTGGCTTGAAGATTCAAGCCCAAATCAAAATTGACGGTTGCGAAACGTCATGGATAGGTGCGGCCCGTTTCGCACCACCAAGCAGGTGCGCGAGGCATACAGTCCCCGATTTTACCGGATGGCTATTTGTTCAAATGTCAGGTGACTTTAACAAGGTTGATAGTTGGGCGGCAGTAGCAGAGAGCACCGAGCGTTCGCGTGGGGTCTAAGCATATGTACCATTCTCCCAGGGCCATTTCGTTTGTCGCAGTCATCGCAACTGATCGGCAAAATCGCGCACGACCTCGCGCAGAAAGGCGTCAAACCGGGCGGTGGGTTGGCGGACATTCAACGTATGTTCCAATGGGTCAGTAGCAACGATGGAACTGCCACTGAGTGCCTCGATTGTGGCGTGACCACAGAACGGCACATAGACCTCTGAATAGCCGCCTTCGTGCACCATCACCAATCGGCCATCACACAGGCTTTCGGCCGCTGCTTTCAGGCGCAGCGTCATTTGGCGGAATGTATCTGCAGTGGCAAGCATCCGGGCCAGCGGGTCAATTGCAGAGGCATCAAAGCCACAGGCGACGATGATCATGTCCGGTTTGAACCGCTCAAGGGCGGGTAGGACAATTTCGTCGATACAGGCCAGATAGGCGGTATGGCCGGCCCCCGCAGGCAGCGGCACATTGATATTATAGCCCAGTCCTTTGTCGCGCCCCCGGTCGGTTATTGCCCCGGTATCAAGCGGATAGTTGCCCTCTTGGTGCAGCGACATAGTCAGTACATCGTCGCGACCATAAAATATCGCCTCGGTGCCGTTGCCATGATGCACGTCCCAGTCAATGACTGCGACCCGACCCAACCCGTGGCGCGCTTTGGCGGTCTCAATTGCAACGGCGATGTTGGCCAACAGGCAGAATCCATTGGGGAAATCAGGCAGGCAATGGTGGCCGGGGGGGCGTGAAAGCGCATAAGCGTTGTCTAGTTGCCCAGTTAGAACCGCATTGACCGCACCAATCGCCAGCCCGGCAGACAGAGAGGCGATTTCAAAACCTCCAGTGGCAAAAGGCGTTCGGCGACCCAGCTCTCCGCCACCTGCATCCGATAGTGTTTTGAACTTGCTCAGGTAGGTTTCCGGATGCACGCGGGTTAGGTCTTTCCAATCCGCGACAGGTGCTGATTGCGCGGCCAACTCGCCCGTCAATCCGGTTACAACCATCAGGTTTTTCAATCGTCGTTTGGTTTCGGGGCTTTCAGGCAATCCACCTGCCGCGAGAGGTTGAACCAGACCGCCGATTGGCAACGTCGCGGCGTAGTTGCCTCCGGCGTGCCAAAAACATTGCTCATCCCAAAAGAAGCCCGTGGTCATTTGTGTCCTCCTTCAGTGTTTTGTCAGAAACTCTTTGCCGTATGCTGAAAGAACATGGTTTCCTTCTGCAATCAGACACCAAAGTGGTTGACTATTCTGGCGGTGTTTCGCGGATTTGATAGATACCTTCCGGCAGATCAAGCGCCGCGCCCAAATCGCGTATCTGCTCGGGCGAGAGCGTGATCCGTTGTATTCGGTCGGTGCGCGGGTCCAGCTGTTCGATTGTGATGCATTCGGCGAAATTGTTGATGACAACATCCTCTTGCAGAGGGGTTGCACCCTGGTCCACCAATGTGATGACGGTCGAGTCAAACTCGTGTTCAATAGTAAACATGCGCTTAGAGTGCCGATGTGTCTGCTTCATTGCAAGAATGAAACATACAAATCGGCCAGCTGATTTGATTGACCGCCCAAGGGCGGGTGATGCCTCTGGCAGGAGTATTTGGGACGAGAAGAACGCAAAGGGGTGGTTTTGATCTGCGTCAAAGCTGTTTTTGCGATGTTGCTTTAGACTTTGTATCACAAATCAAAGCGTGAGGTATGCAAATGCAAAACCGACCTGATCTGAAACGTCATGCGGCATTGGTTGACCAAATGGCCGAAACTTTGGGTGTTGATCTGGAAAAGGCGACTTTGCAGGGCGATCTTGAAATTGATGAGATTTCGGAAGCGGTGCTAAGTTGTACGGCCTGTGCAAATCCCGAAACCTGTCAGGGATGGCTGGAGGAGCACAAAAATGGTGCGGCGCATACACCCGACTATTGTCGCAACAGCGAGATGTTTCAAAGGTTGCAAAAGGTGATAGTGAAATAGCCGAATTATTGGATGGACGATGCGGTGGATTTGGTGAACGATACCTGTGACCCATTCCAAAAGGAACGTTCATGTCCGACCCTTGTATCATTTGCGTGGCCATTACCGGATCAGTGCCAACCAAAGCCGACAATCCTGCGGTGCCAATCAGCATCACCGAGCAGGTTGAAAGCACCCAAGAAGCGTTTGAGGCCGGAGCCTCGATCTGTCATGCGCATGTGCGCAACGCCGATCAGACGACAAGTTCGGATCCCGATAAATTTGCCCGCCTCAAAGAAGGTGTCGAGGCACATTGCCCCGGTATGATCGTGCAGTTTTCGACCGGTGGTCGGTCAGGGGCTGGCGCTGAAAGGGGCGGGATGTTGCCCCTGCGCCCGGATATGGCGAGCCTGACTGTAGGGTCGAATAACTTCCCGACTCGCGTCTATGAAAATCCACCCGATCTGGTGGATTGGCTGGCGGCGCAAATGCGTGAGTTTGATGTTAAGCCCGAGATAGAAGCCTTTGATTTGAGCCATATTCTGGTGGCTGCGAAGATGTATGAAGAAGGTCGGATTACCGAGGTTCCGTATATTCAGTTCGTTATGGGTGTCAAAAATGCCATGCCTGCGGATAAAGACGTGTTTGATTTCTATGTGAAAACGGTTGATCGCCTGCTGCCCGGTGCTTCTTGGTGCGCGGCGGGGGTCGGAGCCAACCAGATATTGCTTAACGAATGGTCGGTGGCTGCCGGGGGGCATGCTCGCACCGGGCTGGAAGACAATGTACGGATGGATCGCGATACTTTGGCCCCGTCTAACGCCGCGCTTGTGGGGCGGGTGGTTGATCTGTGCGGGGAACATGGCCGTCCGGTCGCTAGTGTCAGTCAGGCACGCGGGATTTTGGGGCTAAGGCCGGTGGCGGCAGGACTTTGAAATTTTGCTATCTTTGGTTGCATTATCCGAGTTAACATAGTCGTGAACTAACAATTTTAGGGGTAAGACGATGGGGTTTTCAGAAGCAGTGCGCGTGTGTTTGCGCAAATATGTAACCTTTTCCGGGCGTGCAAAGCGGCCAGAGTATTGGTACTTTGTTCTCTTCATGTTTCTTGGCGGTCTTATCTTTGGTGTGTTTGACTATGTCCTTTTTGGTGGAACAATTGAAACGACATCGACAAGTTCTGAGGCCATCAGCAGTAGCGGCCCACTGAATTCGATATTCAATCTGGCGGTGCTTTTGCCTTCACTGGCCGTTGGCTGGCGACGGATGCATGATACTGGCCGTAGCGGGTTGTTTTTGTTCTTTCCTTTGATCGTCATGGTTTGCGTTGGCGCGTATCTGGCGATTTGGGGCGGTTTGGCTCATCTGGTGACAGGCAATTTTGGAGCGTTTTTTGTTGATGGACTGGGTGGTATCGTTGCAATTGCCGCACTTATCTTGTTCATCTTGTCACCGCTGATTGTATTGTTTTGGCTGATCCAGCCAAGCCAGCCAAGTGACAATGAATATGGTCCTGCTGCCTAAATCGTTTCGCGTTCAATTTGGATCAAAATTGAATGCGAAACGCGCGAAACACATAAGTGGCGTGGGCGTTTCCCAATATATCCTGTTTCAGAT
>JAHRVZ010000389.1 GCA_019090405.1 Paracoccaceae bacterium | reverse complement strand
TGCTCGGCGATCTTTTTCTCGTAATTTGAAAGAACGCTGACAGAATACCATCGCTTCGCCATGATTAACCGAGTCCTTGTCTTGTGCAGCCTATCCAATAAGAAAGACCGAGTTCCTGAATTACCACAGGCTGCTAGCCTGCCGCGTTGCCTGAATAAAAATCGGCGCGCAACACGAATCGCCGCACGCCTATCCAAGGTTGGGCGTCAATTAACCCCCAATGGCCAATAGATCAAGAGGTGGCGGTGCTTTTCGTATCCGCAATCCGGCTTTAGCCGAACATACCCAATACGGCATGCAGACCGCTGCGAATGCCCAGATCCACAAGAGCAAAAAACAGCGCAGTCAGTGCGGCCATGATAAATACCATTACCGTAGTCAGCAGAACTTCCCGCCGGGTCGGCCATACAACTTTGGATATCTCAGCGCGAACCTGCTGGATAAACTGGATCGGATTAGTAGTGGCCATTTGGCTTTCGTTCCTCTGATGAATGCAGCCGACATAGCCGGGCAAAACGGCAAATTCAAGACCGTGTTTCATCCTCGTGAGATTGCCTGTGCGAAATGATTTCCAGTTTCGCACCTCTATCCCATTCAGTTTGGCTTAAATATCCCCGCCGGAGGCATCCTGTACTCACACCCAAAAGCAAACTTATTTGGTTGTTGATTTGATTGCAGCCACAACTATCTGCAAAGCTGTCGCCAAATCTGATTGCTCGATAACCAAAGGCGGTGACAACGTCAGCACGCAGCCTTGGGAAATCTTGAAACTAAGCCCAGCCTCAAGGCAGGCATAATATATCGCTTCGGCCCGGTCATTGCCCGGTGTTTTTTCAGCGCGGTCTTCAACAATCTCGATGCCAAACATCAGCCCCCTGCCCCGGATATCACCGACCACGGGATCGCCATCCAGTTCTTCGCGCAAATAGTCCAAGGCGAATCGGCCCAGTTTATCTGCGCGCTCAACCAGACCCTCACCCTCAATGATCTCAATCGTGGTCAACGCAGCGCGCGCCGTCACCGGGTTCTTTTCGTGGGTATAATGACCAATTGCAAAGTCACCACACACATCCAGATCAGACCGCGCAATACAGGCCGCGATCGGCAGGATCCCCCCACCCAAAGATTTCCCAAGCGTCACAATGTCGGGAATAATATCGTCATGTTCAAAGGCAAACATACGTCCGGTTTTACCCAGACCCGTGGGAATTTCATCCATAATCAGCAGCGCACCATGGCGATGGCAGGCCGCGCGTACAGATCGCCAGAAACCGGGCGGAGGCACATAGGGCACAGCGCGCATCGGTTCTGCAATGACAGCAGCCACATCGTCTTCGCGGCCCAGCACATAATCAATCATATTCGCACAGGCCAACCCGCACACATCTGGCCCGGCATGGTTGTAAGGGCAGCGATAACAGGCAAACGGTGCCACATGTTCCGTTCCGGCCAGCAACGGCCCGGCTATGTGGGACCGAAACGTCGCCTCTCCGCCGACACTTGCGGCCCCCATTCCAGCGCCATGAAACGAATCCCAGAATGATAGGGTTTTAAACCGCCCCGTCGCGGCCCTCGCGATTTTCAACGCGACTTCGTTGGCATCCGAACCACCTGTCGTAAACAAAACCTTGCTCAGATCACCGGGCGCTAACAAGGCCAGTTTCTCGGCCAAGGCCACCGCAGGTTCGTTCGTGTAACGCCGTGGAGCAAATGAAAGGTCATCCAACTGCGTCTTGATCGCCGCAATCAGCCGGGGATGAGCATAGCCGATATGATGCACAGAATTGCCATGAAAATCCATGAACCGATTGCCATCAAGGTCTTCGATCCAGATGCCTTCAGCTTTGGCAATGGTGGCCGCACACGGGCTGGACAGGCTTTGATGCAGGAACGCGTCACTATCGCGTGCGATCAAAGGCGCCGATTTTGGACCGATGGAATTGGAGTTCCAGGCCACACGCGCGGCTGACCTATTGGATTCGCCCTCGGTGTGAACAATTTTGGCCATGACATCCCTTTGGATAAAGGCGAACGCAAATGCGGTACGCTGTGTCTTGGAAAATTACCGTAACCTCTATTCCGGCCATGGCAGCGAATAGGTTTTCACATTTGTGAAAAACTTCATCGCTTCTGATACGCCTTCTTTTACTGCATTGCCGCTGTCTTTGATGCCCCCAAAAGGGGACATTTCGATGCGATAGCCCGGTTGTTCCCAAATGTTGCAGGTGCCGACTTCCAGACCGTTGATATAGGCAATGGCCCGGTTCAGATCGTTGGTACATACACCCGATGACAGGCCAAATTCGGTTGAATTAGAAATCGCCATGACCTGTTGGTCATTATCCGGAACCCGAACGATAGGGACAATCGGACCAAAGGTTTCTTGCATCACCAGTTCGCTGTCATGAGGAACGTAATCGACAACAATAGGTGGCAGCAAGGCGCCACGCCGCGCCGGGTGATACAGTATTCTGGCGCCCTGTTTTTCAGCATCATACACCCGGTTTTCAAACATTTCGGCGGCCTGCGCATGGACCACACACCCCAATTGTGTTTCAGGGTCCTGCGGATCACCAAATTTGATCGCTTTGGCTTTTTCCAGCACCAATGGCACAAATTTGTCAGCCACTGATTCCTGCACCAGAATACGCTTAACGGCCGTGCAGCGCTGACCCGAATTTCCGGTGGCCCCGGCAACCGCAATTGTCGCGGCTTTCTCAAGGTCAGCATCCGAAAGATCGTTGCATATGATCAGCGGATCATTTCCACCCAGTTCAAGCGCGGTCCGCTTATAGCCCGCTTTGTTCGCAATAATCTTGCCCACCGGCACGCCACCTGTAAACGTGATGATATCAATATTCTCGTTTGTGACCATCTCGTCGCCAATGTCTTGCGGCAGCCCCGTTACAATCTGGAACATTTCTGGCGGCAGGCCCGCTTTGTACAGAATATCAGCCAGCGCAATGGCGGTTAGCGGCGTCAGTTCCGTTGGTTTGCACACAACACAATTGTTTGTCGCAATCGCCGGAGCGATTTTGTGGCTGACCATGTTCAGCGGATGATTAAACGGCGTAATAGCAGAAATTGCCCGCACCGGTTCGCGTTTAGTATAAATCTTGCGGGCTTTGCCCTGCGGCGTCAGATCGCAAGAGAATATCTGCCCGTCATCCAGAATGGCCATCTGACCGGCAAGCGTGAACACATCATAGGCCCGCCCAGTTTCGTAAAGCGCGTGCTGATGGCAAATGCCCAGCTCTAATGTCAGCCAACCGGCAAGCCAGTCGCGTTTCTCGCGGATCAACTCTGCTGCCCGAAACAGGATTTTCTGTCGTTCGTATCTTGTCAACACCGGCTTATAGCGGGCCGCGATTTCAAACGCGCGTTTGGCATGTTCGGCTTTGCCTGCGGGCACGGTGCCAACCACCTCATCGGTAAAGGGATACCTTACCTCGATGACGTCATCAGCGAAAACAACCTCACCACCGATGCGCATGCCTTCGTTGCGAATTTCAAAACCGTCTTTCATTTCAACAGCCTTCCTTGTTTCAAAGCGCAGCGGCGGTTGTTGCGTAATATAACGCATCAAAGTTGCGCAAATCCGGCTTGCTGTTCAGATCGATCACCCGGTTGACGATGAACGGCACCACCTGTTCGGTCAACCCGCCATGGCTGCGCAAAGGTTCCTTGAGCGCGGCCAGATCGTGGCGATGTTC
>JAHRVZ010000388.1 GCA_019090405.1 Paracoccaceae bacterium | reverse complement strand
GTGGCCTGATGACGTTCAACCAAAGCAATCTGGCAGACACCGTTTTCACCTTCGACCAGACCATCTTTGACCGGCAAATCCGCCTGAAGCGCCTTGGTCGGGGCTTGGTTTTCAACCACCCCAATGACATTGGCGCGCGCGGTGTTCGCGCCTTCAGGAGCCGGAATATCAAAATCTGCAGCCGCTAACACATGCCCCAGATGCACGGTGTTGCGCGCAGTGTCAGGCCAGTCGTAATGCGGACATTCGATCAGACATTCGCCATCTTCTGCAATGATCTGGCCGCGGGCGATGACCTGCTCAATGGGCAGGGTGGTCAGGTCAGACGTCAGGATCACATCCGCACGCCGCCCCGGCGTGATCGACCCAATCTCGCGTTCCAGCCCAAAATGTGTGGCGGTGTTGATTGTCGCCATCTGCAGCGCAATGACCGGATCGCAGCCGCAGGAAATGGCGTGGCGCACGACACGGTTCATGTGGCCTTCGTTCACCAATGTGCCGGAATGGCAATCATCCGTGCACAGGATAAAATTGCGCGAATCCAGTCCCTTTTCGGTAATCGCAGTGATCTGAGATTTAACATCATACCACGCGCTGCCCAGCCGCATCATCGACCGCATACCCTGACGCACCCGCATGATAGCGTCGGCTTCGCAGGTGCCTTCGTGATCATCCGCCGGGCCACCAGCAACATAGGCTGCGAAATTCGCTCCCAGATCAGGTGACGCATAATGCCCTCCGACGGTTTTTCCCGCGCGCTGTGTCGCAGCAATTTCGGCGAGCATTTTGGGATCAGCCGCCGATACTCCGGGGAAATTCATCATTTCCCCCAACCCGATAATACCGGGCCAACTCATCGCCTCGGCCACGTCTTCGGGGCCTAGCTCGACTCCGGTGGTTTCCAATCCGGGGGCGGATGGCGCGCAGGATGGCATCTGGGTGAAAATATTCACAGGCTGCATCAAGGCTTCGTCGTGCATCATGCGTACGCCGGGCAGGCCCAGAACATTTGCGATTTCATGCGGGTCGGTGAACATCGACGTGGTGCCATGTGGAATCACTGCTCGGGCAAATTCAGCCGGGGTCAGCATGCCGGATTCGATATGCATATGCGCATCACACAGGCCGGGAATCATATAGCGACCGTTGGCTTTGATTACCCGCGTGTCAGGGCCAGTACAATAAGAGGCATCGGGCCCGACATAGGCAATACGGCCAGCGACGATGGCAATATCATGATTCGGCAACAATTCACGGGTGTGGACGTTCACCCATGTGCCACCTTTTATCACCATATCTGCAGGCGCTCGGCCTGCGGCGACTTCGATCAGTTGAGGGGCGGTATCGGGCCAGCTTGGGAAAAGGTCAGTTTGCATGTACCAATTGTTATGATTGTGACGTCGGGTGCAACCCCCGTTTCGCATGTCGGCGGAAACCCTTGCCCGACGTCACTTTCTAAGCAAGTCTGTCGTATGGATTATGAAACTGTCAAAGCTGATGCGTTTGGCCGGTCCTTGCGTGGGATCGGTCTGAATTTGCTGGTGCGGGATGTCATTGCGCAATGCACTTTTTTGCATGCGGTTTTTGGGCTGGAATCTCATCAGGTGACGTCGGATTTCGCCATTGTCAGCTATGGCAATCAAGTATTCCAGCTGCACAGTGATGGCACATACCATTCAAATCCGCTGTTGGGATTGCTTCCGGAAAACCCGCCGCGCGGGGGCGGCATAGAAATTCGCCTTTATGACAGTGATCCAGATACTGCCGCAGCCAAGGCCGAAGCCGCAGGAGGCGTAATTCTGCAAGCCCCTGCAGACAAGCCGCATGGCCTGCGCGAAACTTATATTTTGTGCGAAAACGGCTATGCGTGGGTGGCCAGTCGCGCAATTTAAAGAAGGCCATCACCAACTAAGACAGAAATACTGCCCAATTTTAAACTTTGGCTGAAACGAGTCAATTTAGGTGCTGCAAACCGGACAGTCAGTGCCGGTGTAGTTCGATAAAATCACGCCACCTGAATTGTGTGGATTCTCTCGTTCCAACACGTCATGTTATCGGAATCTAGCAGCAATCAATTTGGTTTAACTGACGATCGGGAAATGATCGGCTCCTTACCTGCAAAGTGCAAGGCAAGGAGCTTTCTCTTGTTACGGCCATCGGCGTCCCCGCCTGTTCCGCCTTTAGACTGTCACCCATTAACCCTAACAAATTATTTCTTTTGTTTGGAAATATCCCCGCCGGAGGCTCAAAAGTTCTTTTGGAAGTTCAGTCAGACCATTGAACTGACCGATGCAAAAAGCGTTTCAGGTCGCGACAATCGGGGGGGCAAAGTGTGGTGGTCTTTGATCTACGAGTCTATTCCAAGAAACGTGAACTGGTCAGGAAACGACCCTAACCCAGCGTATTTTCGGGTTCGGCATTGGCGTCATAAAACTCAACAAGCTCTGTCAGCTCGGCCAATAACTCCTTTCGGGTTCTGACGAGTTTTTCCGACAGGTTTTTGCGCGTGCGCAAAACCAGCCATGCTCGAAGTTGGTGCGTCAGTTGTCGGCGAAAATCAAAGTACGTCAACGAAAACCGCCCAAGGACGGGTCCCGCTAGAAATATGGTTACACCGGCAACCCAGCCCCAGACGGAACCACAACACCTGTCAGCTATTGCACCAGCAAGAATTGCTTGCAGGGTCCAGATCAGCGGGAACACAATTACGCTGGAAAAAATCAACCAGGTGGCGCGTTTGTCAGCGTCATTCCCCCGACCTACGAAGGCCGAGATTTGCAGAGGAATCAGGTTCAGCACCGCTCCAACCAGAGATAACGGCAATCGTATTGCCAATTTGGCGATTAAACGCAGCGCAAACCCAAACGCGGAAATAGCTGGGTAATTCTGCCCAATCTGTCGGTCCTGCAATCCGGCAGTGGTCAAAAGCTGGTCATATTCGAACATTGTATCCCAGAAGGCAGCGGTGCGTTCTGGATGATGTTTACGCATCCAGTGATACCCCTGCGCAAAATCCCGTCGCAACGCCACGGCCTCGACAAAATCCACTTCGGTTAAGGGGGCAAGCTCATGTTGGCCCCAAATATCTGCAGTTCGTCCAACCAGACGGGCTTCTTCCCAGGTTTCAAAGCTGGGCGAAACAGCGATCAACCCATCGTGGATGCGCTGGTTTAGTTGACGTACATATTTTGTACGCTCCTGCCGCTCGGCTTGTGTGTAACTTTGGACAACATCAGAAATTTTCAGTGGTTCTCCAATCTGCATCAAAATGCGCGACCGGAATTTGGTATTGGCTTCGAAATTCAATCCAACGGGAATAATGGTGATGTTAAGCGGGCCGCGATGTCGCTCTGCCTCAAGCACAATGCGCGCGGTTCCGGGTTTCATGGGTTTGATGAACGGGTCGTTGTGGCTAACGCCTTCTGGAAACAGCGCTAACACGCCCCCGGCGTCCAGCAAGTCCCACGTTGCGGCATAGGCATGCCTATTTCGTGTGATGTTGGCTCTTTGGTCCTGTTGGCGAAACACTGGGATGACTCGGGCAGCGGTCAGCAAAGGGACCAGCGGCTTGTTGTCCCAAATTATACTGGCACCCAACATACGTGGCATTCGCGGAAAGTAAGTGGTGATAAAACCAGCGTCCACCAGACTGTTTGAATGTTTGGCAACAATAACAATTGGCCCGGTTTCCGGTATATGCTTTTTACCGATAATTTCGATCTGGCGAAAGAACACAGTAAACACATAGCGACCCAACCAGCGCAAAAAAGCGTCGGTTTTTGGTCGAGGTAACTGATCGCCCGCTGGAGGCTCTTGCTTTGGCAAGTCTATAGCCTTTGGCTAAATGAATGGAACTCGTAATTCAAATCTGAGGTGTTTTCGGTCGAAAGTTGTCGAATAATCAGGCCGGTAATCAGTGCATAAAACCTTATTCTTTTTCAAATAATGCAATTTTTGCCAAGTCGTCTTTGTGATCTCCGGTTGCTAAATCGCCGTAAATTGGTGTTTCAACAAGGGTCAGTTTCTGTATTTGGTTCAGTTCCAATGCCCTGAATTTAACGTCAAAACCAGCCGCTTCAAAATGTTTAGAGTTAACTGAAATGGCAAATTGCGCGCCATGACGGGCGACACGCAGCAACGCATCAATGGCGGCTGGGCCAACGTGGCCAGTGGTGAACGCACCCGAAGATACGATGCCGGAATAACTTTCATGGGCCGCCGGAATGCCATGCGTCAGATCGGCTTCGATGGCATCGCGGTAAATGTCCTTGAGCATTGCCTGCTGCAACATTTCCGCACTGATATCGGTTGCATCAATTGGCCCGACGCCCAGCCCGGCCAATACCGAACCACATAGCCCGGTGCCCGCGCCCACGTCCAGAACCGGACCCTGACCGCCGGCGGCTACAAAGGCGCGGGCAGTGTGTATGTGCAGCTGATAGTCTTCGCGCGCTGCGAAATCAGCGTCATAATCGCCAGCCCATTCGCCATAAAGCCGCCTGGAATCATCCGGCGTTTTAAGCGCATAAGCGGCTTGCAGATCTGGAGTCTTACTGGCCATAGCCCATGAAACCCCGAAACGGTGCTAAAAATCAAGCCGCGTCGAAATCCAACACCAGATCATCAGACGTAGGGCGTGTCTGGCAAGCAAGGGTAAACCCGGCTTCAAGCTCCCAGTTTTCAAGCGAATAGTTCGTTGCCATTTCCGCTGTTCCCTGTGCCACTTTGCAGCGACAGGTGCAGCACATGCCGCCTTTGCAGGAAAATGGAAGCTCTAAACCCTGACGCGCTGCGGCATCCAACACGGTGTTGTCATCGGCCTCGACCTGGACCGTGCGGGTGGTACCATCCAAAACGACCGTAACGGAAACACCATTGGCAGCAGTGGCCAGGGCTGCGGCTGATGGCGCGCGTTGGGTTTCACCATCCTGATAAAATCGTTCTGAATGGATCAGGGCTGGATCAGTGCCACGATCAGTCAGCGTCTGGGTCACATCTTCTATCATTTCGCCCGGACCACACAGGAACACACCGTCAGTTGTTTCAAGATCAATCGCCCCGGCATTGGCCAGTGAGATTACCTTGTCTCCGGTGACACGGCCATTCAGCAACGCCACATCCTGCGTTTCACGACTTAGGATATGGATCAGGGTAAAGCGGTTCAGATAGCGGTCTTTCAACGCATCCAGCGTTTCACGGAACATGATGCTGTCGGTTTTGCGATTACCATAAACCAACGTCACATTCCCCCCCCGTGCCAAAGCGTCCGACGCGATTGCAATCATCGGTGTAATCCCGGACCCGGCGGCGATCAGCACGATATTGGACTGATCGTTGCAGACAAACCGCCCCTCAGGAGGCATCACGGACAGGGTTGCGCCCGGGTTCAGGCTTTGGGCAAATGTGGAAAACACACCATCCTCAATCTGCTTGACGCCAACGGTCAATGCAGCGCCACGTTCGCAGGCAATCGAATACGACCGTCGCACGTCTTGCCCATCTACCGTGGCTCGCAGGGTCAGATGTTGACCGGGCTGAAATTCAAATGTTGCTGCCAGATCATCGGGCACATCAAAGCCAATCGCCACGGCATCAGCTGTTTCATTGCGGATTTCGCGGATCTTCAGGTCGTGGAACATATCAGCCTCTTCATATGCATTTGAAATAGTCAAAAGGTTCGGCGCAGGCAGTACAGCGATATTGTGCTTTGCAGGCAGTCGACCCAAATTCCGACAGTTTTTCGGTAGCCGTGCTACCGCATTGCGGGCAGGCCACGGTTGTTTCACCAAACAGTGCCAGTTTGGAACCCGATGATTTTTCAGGTGGCGCAATGCCATACTCACGCAGTTTCTTACGCCCGGTTTCGGAAATCCAATCGGTCGTCC
Source organism: Paracoccaceae bacterium (assembly GCA_019090405.1). GTDB lineage: Bacteria > Pseudomonadota > Alphaproteobacteria > Rhodobacterales > Rhodobacteraceae > NORP181. The sequence goes on along the minus strand of JAHRVZ010000388.1, from coordinate 2,231 downwards.
AGGGTGGCGACATCACCCGTTCGATCCGGGCTTTGAATCCGGCATCCAGCAGCGCAGTTTCTATCGCCAACTCGATTGCCAGAACCGCCGGACAACCGGAATAGGTTGGCGTTACACCCGCAACGGCCACTCCGTCCTCAATCCGAAGCCAGCGCAGAATGCCAAGCTCTTCAACGTTGATGCAGGGCACTTCGGGGTCCGGAACCGAGGCCGCTGCGGACCAGGCAAGCGCCTGATCGGGATGGGTTTGAACCGCTACCACGATGCCCCCGGATGGGCGCGATAGACCGACTGCATCTCGGCCAACAGATGGCCAAGACTTTCGCCATGTCTACCATCCCGGCCGCCAGATTGCGGAAATTTGGGTTCAGGAAGTTCAAGCCCTGCTTCGGTGAAAATATGGGCCACAGTGGCGATCCATGCCGGACGAATTGCAGCGCGATCAGGCAACGCACTTACATCGCTACCTTCAAACATCTCGTCAGTATAAATCGCCAGATCGACCACGGCTTGCTGCATCCGCCGCGCGCTTTCTTCGGTGCCGTCACCCAACCGGATCACCCATTCCCCGGCATGACGAATATGATAGGCCATTTCTTTGACGGCTTTCCCGGCGACCCCACGTACCACTTCGTCTTCACTGCTCAACGCTGCTTGCCAGTAGGGTTCCATGAATGCAGCAAAGAACAACTGGCGCAGCATGGTATGGGCAAAATCGCCATTCGGACGTTCGACCAGCAGGCAATTGCGATACTCACGTTCGCCCCTCAAATAGGCCATGTCATCTTCGGACTGGCCTTTGCCTTCCAGCTCAGCCGCATATTCATAAAGCGTTCGCGCGGTACCAATCAGATCCAACGCCATATTCGGCATTGCCAGATCTTCCTCAAGCATTGGCGCGTGGCCGCACCATTCTGAAACCCGGTGCCCCAACACCAGATGATCATCTGCCAGCTCTAGGATCGCCTTTGTCAAGCCCATCACATGTGCCCTACTTCATCAGGGATTTTATAAAACGTCGGGTGTCGATAAATCTTGTCTCCCGTGGGCTCAAAGTTCTCTGCCGCCTGATCCGGATCACTTGCCGTGATCGCCACCGACGGAACCACCCAAATCGAATTACCTTCGCCGCGGCGCGTATAAACATCTCGTGCCGCATGCAGCGCCATCACCTCATCCGTCGCGTGCAGCGATCCGACATGTTTATGGGCAAGCCCGTTACGTGGCCGAATAAACACTTCCCAAAGTGGTACTTCATTGCTCATGACATCGCTTTCTTTTGTTCTAAAATATCCCGGGGGTATCCCCCATTTTGGGGGATGGGGGCTGGCCCCCTCTTACTCGGCGGCGATTTTTTGCGCCCGGCGTTTTTCGGCGTGCGCCAAAGCCGCCTCGCGGACCCATGCGCCGTCTTCCCAGGCGCGGCGACGATCCCGAATCCGGTCGCGCGCCATTGGCCCGTGACCTTTGACAACCGCCCAGAATTCACTCCAGTCGATTTCGCCGTGGTCATAGCCGCCTTTGTCTTCGTTCCATTTCAAGTCCGGGTCCGGAAAGGTCAGCCCCAGATATTCAGCCTGAGGAACGGTTGCATCAATGAATTTCTGCCGCAGCTCATCATTGGAAAATCGTTTGATTTTCCACTCCATGTTCTGATCCGAATGTTCGCTGTCGCTGTCATGCGGGCCAAACATCATGATCGAGGGCCACCACCAGCGGTTCAGACTGTCCTGCGCCATTTCTTTTTGCGCGGGTGTTCCCTGCGCCAGCTTCATCACGATCTCATAGCCTTGGCGCTGGTGAAAGCTTTCTTCTTTGCAAACCCGGATCATCGCCCGTGCGTAAGGTCCAAACGAACAGCGGCATAACGGGATCTGGTTCATGATCGCCGCCCCGTCAACCAGCCAGCCAATTGTTCCCATGTCAGCCCAGCTTAGGGTTGGATAGTTGAAGATCGACGAATATTTTGCCCGCCCATCCAACAGCTCTTCGGTCATTTGCTCGCGCGTAACACCCAGCGTTTCAGCGGCAGAATACAGATACAGCCCATGCCCGCCCTCGTCCTGAATCTTGGCCAACAACGCGGCTTTGCGCCGCAATGTGGGCGCGCGGGTGATCCAGTTGCCTTCGGGCAGCATGCCGACAATCTCGGAATGCGCGTGCTGGCCGATCTGACGCACCAAAGTGCGGCGATACCCGGATGGCATCGGATCGGTAGGCTCGATCTTTTC
>JAHRVZ010000387.1 GCA_019090405.1 Paracoccaceae bacterium | reverse complement strand
GTCACGCGCATGGGCGACTTCGCGCAGGGTATCGGCCGCGCGCGACACGTCGCTTTCGTCTTTGCTGGCCATATCAAGGCGCAGGCAGGCGATGTCAGTTGAATCCAGAATCCGCGCCAGAATGTCGGGATAGGTTTCCAGATCAAAAGCCGGGGGAGTGATCAGATAAATTTGCGGCTGCTCAATGTCGTCCATGGGGGGATCCTTGCGTGATTTGACGTGGTGTACCGAATTTCGCGGCCGGGTAAAAACTTTTTTGCCTCCGGCGGGGATATTTTTGAACAAAAGAATGGGGTGGGTTGCCCTGATAAGGTGAGCGGATTACAGCAGGGCCGACGTTGTTGGAGAGATATGCATGCCAAGTGAACAGCCGCAACCGGCCTTTGTGCTGGTGCGCCCGCAAATGGGCGAAAACATTGGTGCGGCGGCGCGTGCGATGTGGAATTTCGGTCTGGACCGGATGCGCATTGTGGCGCCGCGTGATGGCTGGCCCAATCCGGCGGCGGATGCGATGGCCAGTGGCGCTGGGCGGTTGCTGGACGAGGCCGGGTTATATGGGTCGGTCGCTGACGCGGTTGGCGATTGTTCGTTTGTGTTTGCGACCACCGCACGCGAGCGGGATTTGACCAAGCCGGTGTTCAGCCCTGAACAGGCGATGGCGATGGCGGCCCAAAAGATTGCAGCCGGGGAAAAAGTTGCGGTGATGTTTGGCCCGGAACGGTCGGGCCTTGAAAATGACGACATTGCCCGCGCCAATGCGATCATATCGGTGCCGGTCAATCCGGTGTTTGCTTCGCTTAATCTGGCGCAATGCGTGCTGTTGCTGGGTTATGAATGGCAGCGGCAGGCAGGCGAAGTGGTGGCCGAGGTGATGGATTTACGCAAATCCGACTGGGCCACGGGCGTCGAGATGGAAAAGCTGGCGCAACATTATGAACAGCGGCTGGATGACGCCGGGTTCTTTTACCCCAGCGCCAAAGCCGAAAGCATGAAGGTCAATTTGCGCAATCTGTGGTCGCGCATGCCGCTGACCCGTGCGGACACGCAAATATTGCATGGTATCATTCGGCAGATGGTGCGCTGGAAAGAACGCGGTGATTGAAACGCGGTGATTAAGCTGTCTGGACGTGCGCAACGCCGGGCAATAAGGTTCCGTAAATAAGAGATTGAGGTCAGCCATGAGCGGCAAGCGAAACATCTTTGAAGAGGTCTCGGGCGAGGCGCAGACGGTTCAGACCGGCATGATCGACAAGGGGCGAGGCGGGCGTGCAACAGGTGTGCGCATCTGGCTGATGCTGTTGTTCGCATTGGTCGTGTTGATGATCGTCGTTGGCGGGTTGACCCGGCTGACCGATAGTGGGCTAAGCATCACCGAATGGCGACCCGTGACCGGGGCGCTGCCGCCAATGTCCGAGATGGAATGGCAGTCCGAGTTTGAAAAGTATCAGGCAATAGACCAGTTTCAAATTCAAAACCAGTGGATGGAACTGGCTGATTTCAAACAGATATACTGGTGGGAATGGGGCCATCGCCAATTGGGCCGTGTCATTGGTTTGGTCTGGTTCCTTGGCTTTGCCGGCTTTCTTGTGACGCGCTCTATTCCGACGGGGTGGACCGGGCGATTGCTGTTAATCGGTGCTTTGGGCGGTGCTCAGGGGGCGATTGGCTGGTGGATGGTGGCCTCGGGTGTGACACAAGGCGAAGGCATGACCCATGTTGCGAGCTATCGCCTTGCAGTGCATCTGGGGCTGGCCTTTATTATTCTGGGTTTTATCGGTTGGTACATCATGATGCTGGGCCGCGGCGATCGTGCGTTGATGCAGGCGCGGCGCATGCGCGAGGCCAAGCTGTTTGGCCTGTCCACAGGGTTGATGCATTTCGCATTCTTGCAAATCCTGATCGGAGCACTGGTTGCAGGAATTGATGCCGGTCGCAGTTTCACCGACTGGCCCCTGATGGGTGGGCAGGTGATCCCGATGGACGCGATGCTGTTTGAGCCTTTCTGGCGCAACTTTTTTGAAAGCCCCGGTCTGGTGCAATTCATTCACCGCTGTGTCGGCTATCTGTTGCTGGCCTTTGGCGTGGTGGTCTGGCTGCGGGGCCGCAAAAGCCCGAATCCAACGACGCGACTGGCCTTTAACATCGCATTTGTCGCCTTGCTGGCCCAGGTCATTCTGGGCATTGTCACTGTTGTGTATGGTGCTCCTTGGCAGGTTGCTATCCAACACCAGATACTTGCCATCGGCCTTTGGGTCGCCATCCTGCGTGCGCGTTTTCAGGCGGCCTATCCCCAAATCACATCTGTACGAGGAACCACAGCATGACTGCCTATGATGAATTGATGGCCTATCAGCGTGATACTTCTGCTTTGGCGCAGATTTCCGGGCGATTGGGCTGGGATCAGGAAACCATGATGCCGCGTGATGCCGCCGAACAGCGCGGCGCGGAAATGGCCGCAATCGAGGCCGTGCAGCACGCGCGTCGATGCAATCCACAAGTGGGTGAATGGCTTGAAACGGCGAAGGCAACCGATGACGTTGGGCGTGCCCAACTGCGTGACATTCGCCGAGCCTATGACAGGGCCAATAAGGTTCCGGGTGATCTGGCTCGGGCGATTGCACAAGTAACATCTCAGGCACAGGGCAAATGGGCCGCCGCACGCGCCGACGAAGATGTCGCCGGTTTTCTGCCGGTTCTGGCCGAGGTCGTGAACCTGAAACAACAGGAAGGCGCGGCTTTGGCGGCGGGCGGAGACCTTTATGACGCGATGCTGGCCGACTATGAACATGGAACGACGGGGGCCGACATCGGCGCGATCTTTGACGCCATGCGCCCGCGACTGGTGGCATTACGTCAGGCGGTGTTGGATAAACCGGCGCCCGCTGGCGTTCAGGGGCCGTTTGATACGGGCAAACAAATGCGCCTGTCACGCGAACTGGCGCGCAAGTTCGGCTATGATTTCAAACGTGGACGGCTGGACAAAGCCGTGCATCCGTTCAGTTCCGGAAGCGGATCTGACGTGCGTATCACCACGCGTACCAATCAGGATGATCCATTCAACTGTATCTATTCCACCATCCATGAAGTCGGACATGCGTGCTATGAGTTGGGGATCAATCCGGCCTATGCGCTGACACCTTTGGGGCAGGGCGTGTCGATGGGGGTTCATGAAAGCCAAAGCCGGATTTATGAGAACCAGTTGGGGCGGTCACGCGCATTCACTGGCTGGATGTTTGATCAGATGACAGAAGTGTTTGGCGATTTCGGGATAAAGGACGGCGATGGGTTTTATGCCGCTGTGAACAAGGTCACAAATGGCTATATCCGCACCGAAGCTGACGAAGTGCAATATAACCTTCACGTCATGCTGCGCTTTGACCTTGAGCGGGCATTGATGTCTGGCGATCTGGCGGTCGCTGATCTGGAAGCCGCCTGGAACGATCGGTTTCTGGCTGATTTCGGCTACGGCGTGGACAAGCCGTCGAACGGTTGCTTGCAGGATGTGCATTGGTCAGTTGGCTTGTTCGGCTACTTTCCGACCTATGCTTTGGGCAATGTCTATGCGGGAAGTCTGTATCAGGCATTGAGCAAAGCAGTTCCGGATCTGGACAGTGATCTGGCGGCAGGGGATACAACGGCGGCAACCACATGGTTGCGTGAGAACCTGCAAACACATGGTGGGCTATATGCCCCGCGTGAGGTGATAAAACTGGCCAGTGGGAATGAGCCGGGGGAGGGACCGTTGCTGGACTATTTGGAGACGAAATTTG
>JAHRVZ010000386.1 GCA_019090405.1 Paracoccaceae bacterium | reverse complement strand
CCTTCCAGATAATCGCGTCGATCCATACCTGCTTCTGGCATGTCGGGGTTAAGCTGAAACGGATGCCATTCAATGACAAACGGATGGCTGGGAACGGTTGCCAGTGCTTTGTCCAGATGGGTCTTGCCGATATAGCACCAGGGACAGACCGGGTCTGAAAAGATGTCCAGTTTGACGGTTGTATCAGTCATTGTTGTGTCCCTTAATATAGTCACGCAACGCACGGCGCTGCATTTTTCCGTTTTGCCCGATCGGCAGTGCGGCCAGATGTACAAAAATGCGCGGCTGTTTATAGCGTGCCAGTTTATCCTGCACATAAACACGTAGATCGGCCTCGTCCAGAGCGGCGGGGCCAGTATAAAACGCCGCGATTATGCGGGTGTCTTGTTTCACCTCGACATCGGTGACGCCGATCTGGGTGATGCCGGGATGGGCGTTTAGAACGGCTTCGACTTCTAGCGGAGAGACGCGAAAGCCTCCGGCATTCATCATGTCGTCATCTCGTCCGAGATAGGCGATTTGCCCGGATTTGGTCATCGCGCCCAAATCACCCGTCAAGAACCATTCGTCCTGCATGCGGGCCATGGTTTCGGCTGGGTTATACAGATAACCAAGCATCAGGCCGGGATCGGATTTGTGCACAGCGATGGTGCCGGGCTCTCCCATCGGGACCGGACCGTCTGGGCCAACAATGGCAACCCGTCGCCCGGCCTGAGGCTGCCCCAATGCGTCGTTTTGTGATGGATGTGTTGGGCTGGACGAGATGAAAGTCGACACTTCGGACATGCCATATGCCTCATATAGCTGTGTGCCGGTGGTGTCGGTCCAGCTTTGATGTAGATGCTGCGACAGCTTTTCCCCGGCACATAACCCGTGGCGCAGGTCAGGCAGAGCAAGTCCGGGATGGTCCTGCAGCATCTTGCGATAAACTCCGGGGACGGCGGCAAAAATGCTGGCCTTATGGGTGCGCAGCAACGTGGGCAAATTGGCAATATCGGTACCGGGTTGAGGGATCAGCGCGGTGGCTCCGATGGTCCAGGGGTCCATCAGGCCGGTGCCCAGCGTAAAGGTCCAGTTGAACGCGCCCGCATGCAACAGCCGATCGTCGGGTGTCAGGCCATACCAGCCATCCACCATCATCTGACGCGCCCAGATGGCCCGGTGCGCATGGGCCACAGCGCGCGGTTTACCGGACGATCCGGAGGTGTAGACGATATAGGCCATCCGGTTCGGATCGCCTTTGTCATAGGCGCACATGTCCATTTGGCGCATGTTGCGCAACGTGGTGACGTCCAATTGGTTGGCATGGGGTGCACAGGCGACATCTGCATCGCGAACCACCATAGCGGGCGACAGGTCGGTTATCATCCTGGCGGTTTCGGCTTTGGTCAATTGAGACGACGTGGGCACCGGGATCAGCCCCGCAGCAATGGCGCCCAGATAAGCGATTGGAAAATCGACGGTATTGCCAAGGCGCATCAGTATGATGTCACCGGGTTTCAGGCCATGTGCCAACAATCCGGTTCCGGTGCCGCGCACGGCTTGTTCCAGTTGCTGATAGGTCCAGTCTTGGCTTGTGTGTGGGCCCAGAACTGACAGGGCGGTTTTGTGGGCACAATCGGTGGCGTGGCGCAAAACATGGGCGGCCAGATTGAACGGTGTCGGGCAGGGAGGCGGCGGGCCTTGGTCAAATATTGAAAGCATAAAGTGGTGGCTAGCGCGCGCCTTTGGCTGTTGCAAGTGTTAGTCTTTGAACAGACGCGTCAGTGCCAGATGGGCGACGCCGACGCCGATCAATTGCATCAGGATGAACATGCCAATATGGCCGGGGTATATCCCGGCAAAAGTATCACTGAATCCCCGCGCAATGGTCACGGCGGGATTGGCGAAACTGGTCGAGGCGGTGAACCAATAGGCACCGGTGATATAAATGCCAACCATCGCCGGAATCGCCTCGGGGCGCGAACGCAGACCGCCGAAAATCACAAACAGCAGACCAAAAGTCGCCATGATTTCCGAACTCCACTGTGCGGTGCCGCTGCGGTGGATTGTGGCCGAGCTTTGCAATATTGACTGATCAAACATCAGATGCGTCGCCCAGACCCCCAGAATCCCGCAAATGATTTGCACGACAACATATTGCACCGCCAATCCTGGCGTTATGTCACCGCGCAGCGCAAAGGCCAGCGTGACCGCAGGATTGAAATGCGCCCCCGAAATCGGCCCCAGCGCGGTGATGATAACGTATAACATACAGCCCGTGGCCACGGCGTTGGCCAGCAGGGCTATCGCGACATTCCCGTTCGCCAGAGTTTCGCCCATAATGCCAGAGCCGACCACGCTGATCAGCAGCATGGCAGTCCCAAGCCCCTCGGCGGCTAGCTTTTGGACGCTCATATCATTTTCCCAATCCGGTTCAGATGCGCCGTCAAATCAGCCCTGCTCATGGTTTCAATGGGCAGATCCAGCAACGCCAATGCCCGCTCAAGCAATATGTCGTAAGCGGTTTGGAATGCAGTTTCCCAATCGGGTTTAGCAGCCGCCGCCGGGTCTGCAACCCCCCAATGCGCCCGCACCGGGGCGCCGGGCCAGATTGGACAAGTTTCCGCAGCAGCAGAGCCGCAGACAGTGATGACCACATCCATGACCGGCGCTTCGGGATGTTCAAACTCATCCCAGCTTTTAGAGCGTGCGGTGCGGGTGTCATAGCCCTGTTGGCCCAACAAAACCCGCGATTGCGGATGCACCTTGCCGCTTGGGTCTGAGCCGGCCGAATAGGCGGTAATGCGATCCGAACCATAATGGTTCAGAATACTCTCAAGCAGGATTGAGCGCGCGGAATTTCCGGTGCAAAGGACAAGTATATTCATAAGAGGTTTTGAAACATCCTAATGTAACAAAGCGGTGTCATTGATCCTGATACCACCAGACTTCGGGCATGAACCACAGCCCGTCCCCATAGACTGGTACAGTATCCGGATATTTCATCTGTTTGATATGGGCGATGCGGCCAACGTCATATTGCCAGATCGGGATAACATAACGGCCACTGGTCAGAACCCGGTCAAGCGCGCGCACCGCGGCGGTGAAATCCGCGCGCGTGGTTGCGGACAGCATGCTATCAATCAGCGCATCCACTGCAGGTGATCCGATGCCCATCAGATTGCGCGTGTTTGGGGTCTCGACACCTTTTGAGCCGAAATACAGCCGCTGTTCGGTGCCCGGAGACAGCGACAGCGCGACCCGGTAGCTGGTCATATCGAAATCATAGCTATCCAGTCGGGCATAGTACTGCGCATCATCTGCGGTTTGGACAGTCACCACGATTCCCAACCGTTCCAGCGCGCGCGCATAAATATCCATGACGCTTTGCATGCCGCCGTCGCCCTGACGCAACAAGACAGTGAACTGAAAGGGCTGGCCGTCTGCGTTCAAACGCTGACCATTTTCAACTGACCATCCGGCCCCCTCCAGCAAGGCCGCAGCGGCGCGCAGGTTTTTGCGGTTGCGCGCGGTGCCGTCGCTGACGGGCAGGGCGTAACCTTCCAGCGCGCCGGGCAGCAGATCACTGGCAAATGGCTTAAGCAAATCCAGAACACGGTTGGTTGCGGGGCCGGGCAGCATCGCCAGTTCCGAGTTTGAGAAATACGATGAAATACGCGGCTGGGCACCGCCGGTCATTGTGTCGTTGATGAACTCAAAGTTAAAGGCCAGCAACAGCGCCTCGCGCACCCGCCAATCGGCAAGAAACGGGCGACGGGTGTTCATCACCAACCCGGTCATTCCCGAGGGGCGTTTGTTGAGAAATTCAGATTTTACGACATCGCCATTCTGAACCGCCGGGAAGTTGAACAAGGACTGCCATTTTTCGGCGTTGAATTCACGAATGACGCTAAGTTCGCCAGCTTTGAAGGCCTCAAACAGCACAGTTTGATCGCCATAAAATTCAATGCGCAATTCATCATAGTTTTGCGTACCGCGTCGGATCGGAAGATCACGCGCCCAGTAATCCGGATTTCGGGTCAGGTTGACATAGCGACCAGCCTGAAAATCAGAAACCACATATGCGCCCGACCCAACAGGAATGTCTGAGAGAGTAGAGGCTTTGAAATCTTTGCCCTGCCATTGCGACTTTTTCAGGATAGGGCGCAACCCGGCGATCAGTGCAAGCTCGCGGTTGTCCGAGTTGAACGTGATGCGCAGATCGCGCGGCCCAGTCTGTGCAATGCTTTCAATAACCTCATGAAATCCACGATAGCGCTGGTGGCCCTGCGTACCCAAGGTTTCGTATGACCAGATGACATCATCAACAGTCACGGGCGTGCCATCAGAGAATCGCGCCTTCGGATTCAGGGTGAATTCGACCCAGGACCGGTCCGGTGCGGTGCGCACTGATTCGGCCAAAAGACCGTATAAGGTGAATGGTTCGTCTCGGGATCGCGTCAAAAGGGACTCGTATCCCCAGAACCGCAACTGCCAGGGTGGCGTGCCTTTTTGCACAAATGGATTAAGGGAATCAAAGCCGCCAGTATTGCCAAAGACAACACGCCCGCCTTTTGGGGCATCGGGGTTTGCATAAGGGAGTGACACAAAATCCGGTGGTAGGGCAGGGTCTCCATACATAGCTATGCCATGTTGCGATTCTGCAAATGCCGCATGGACCGCAAAAAGGGAGGCGATTCCAACGAGAATCACGCGTAAGTTTTGGAATAACACTGAGTTCATTTTGGCAACAATCCGCCTCTGGCCTTATTTTGCTAACGATGACGCTAGCAATTGATTCATGTCTTTTCAAACTTTTAGCTTGGATGCGAGCATAGAGTTGCTTATAAAGGTGGCACTGCTCGATAGGTTTCTTGCCTGTATGAAACCTGCCTCAATAACTTAACGCCTGCCTTGTGCAGGCGTTTTTTTTTGGCGCGATGTTTTTTTGGTGCGGCGGTTTTTTGCCACTTCAATCCCGGATGGCGCCGGTTTTTCGTTTCATTCGCATATTCTGCATGGCAGGTTACTTTATGCCAGAATTGGGAAAGGGCCAAGAATGTCACTGTCAGGGAAATCCGCCATTGTCACCGGATCAAATTCGGGAATTGGGCTTGGGGTTGCGTGGGAACTTGCTCGGGCTGGTGCGGATGTTGTGCTTAATTCCTTCACCGACCGGGTTGAGGATCATGCCCTGGCAGCTGAAATCGCTGCCGAGACCGGGGTTAAGGCGCGCTATATCAAGGCGGATATGTCAGATGGCAAGGAATGCCGTGGATTGATCGAACAGGCCGGTGTCTGTGATATTCTGGTCAATAATGCGGGCATTCAGCATGTGGCGCCGATTGACCAGTTCCCGATTGATAAATGGAACGCGATTATTGCGATTAACCTTAATTCAGCGTTCCACACCAGTGCTGCCGCCCTTCCGCTGATGCGCGCGGCTGGCTGGGGAAGAATCGTTAATATCTCCTCGGCACACGGGTTGACGGCGTCGCCCTTCAAGGCCGCTTATGTGGCGGCCAAACACGGCATTGTCGGGTTGACCAAAACCGTTGCTCTTGAGACTGCGCAAGAGTCGATAACTGCGAATGCGATTTGTCCCGGTTATGTTCTGACGCCACTGGTCGAAGCGCAGATCCCTGATACGATGGCCAAATATGACATGGGTCGCGAAGAGGTCATCAAGACTGTCATGCTTGAACGTCAGCCAAGCCGGGAATTTGCCACGGTTGAGCAAATCGGTGGCACGGCGGTATTTTTATGCTCAAACGCTGCGGCGCAGATCACCGGGACGACGATCAGTGTGGATGGTGGCTGGACTGCTTTGT
>JAHRVZ010000385.1 GCA_019090405.1 Paracoccaceae bacterium | reverse complement strand
GCCTATAAGGCGGCAATGGCGTTGGCCAAAAAATCCGGCAGCGCGCCTCCGCCGAAACATATCCTGAATGCGCCAACCTCGATGATGAAGGAACAGGGTTATGGTGCCGGTTATGCCTATGACCATGACGCCGAAGACGGGTTTTCCGGGCAAAACTATTTTCCGGACAACGTGAAACGACCGGCTTTGTATGTTCCGGTTGAACGTGGGTTCGAGCGTGAGTTGAAAAAGCGGTTGGATTACTTTTCCAAACTGCGATCACAGCGGAAATCTGACGATTAAGGCGACCGCAACTTGACAAAGCCGCCATTGCGCGCGACAGACCGCCCATGATTTCAACTGTATCTCTTGTGGCGCTTGGCGGCGCAATCGGGGCGTCGCTTCGGTATTTGACCGGTGTTGGCGTGTTTCGTCTGTTCGGGCATCAGGAATTTCCTCTGGCGATTATCGCGGTCAATGTGATCGGGTCGTTTCTGATGGGGGTGTTTGTGGTGCTGGCCGCACAGCGCGGACTGACGCATTATTCGCCCTTTGTGATGACAGGTGTTCTTGGCGGGTTCACCACGTTTTCGGCGTTCTCATTGGAAACTGTTACCTTGTTTGAACGCGGAGATATTGGACATGCGGTGGGTTACATCGCGATATCAGTGGGCGTTTCCATCGCCGCCCTTGCCTTGGGATTGATTCTTACACGAGGAATATTCGCATGAGTGGTGTTCAAATTGTAACCGTTGAAGAGGCTGATACCGATCAGCGTCTTGACCGCTGGTTCCGTCGCATGTTTCCGCATGTGGCGCAGGGGCGGATCGAAAAGATGTGCCGCAAGGGCGAAATTCGCGTTGATGGCGGACGGGTCAAAGCCTCGACCCGGGTTGTAACCGGCCAGCAGGTGCGCATTCCACCTTTGCCGGATGCGCAACACCGGCAGGCTCCTGCGCCGAACCGGATATCCGACGCTGATAGTAAAATGATCCGATCCTGCGTGATTTACCGTGATGACCATGTGCTGGCGCTAAACAAACCCTCAGGTTTGGCCGTACAGGGGGGCAGTGGTCAAACCCGCCACGTTGATGGCCTGTCTGATGCATTGCGGTTTGATCTTGATGAAAAACCCCGGCTGGTACATCGGCTTGATAAAGACACGTCCGGTGTTTTGCTTATGGCGCGCACGCGCGCGGTTGCGGCGACGCTGACGGCATCGTTTCGGCACCGCGAAACACGCAAGATATACTGGGCGGCTGTGGCTGGCGTTCCGCACCCAAAAATGGGCATCATCAAATACGGACTGATGAAGGCCATGGGCGGAGGTCGCGGCGAGGGCGAGAAAATGATCTGCGTGCACCCCCGCGAAGTTGACAGAACAGACGGCGCCAAACGAGCCACGACCGAATACGCTGTGCTGTCCTCTGCGGCCAAACGCTGTGCTTGGATGGCGCTGATTCCAGTGACAGGACGTACCCACCAATTGCGCGCGCATATGGCCGAGATTGGGCATCCGATTATTGGTGATGGTAAATATGGTGGGTCCGGTCAGGATAACCTTGGCGATGGCTGGGGCGCGCATCTGGGTGGCGACATCTCGAAAAAGCTGCACCTGCACGCCCGGTCTTTGCGCATTCAGCACCCGGTGACGCAGGCGCAGTTGCATCTGACGGCGCCAATGTCTGATCATATGCGGAACACTTGGGACACGTTCCAGTGGGCGGCTTCGGATGTGCCGGAAGACCCGTTTGAGGATCTGGAATGAGCAAACCCTTGCGGCTGATCCTGTTTGATGTGGACGGCACGCTGGTGGACAGTCAGGCGAGTATCCTAGGCGCGATGCAGGGGGCATTTGCCAAGGCCAACCTGCCCAATCCGACCCGTCAGGATGTTTTGTCAATTGTCGGCTTGTCCCTTGATCATGCAATGGCGCGACTGGCCCCGGAATTGCCCGGTGCGGTTCATGATGATTTGGTAGTGGCCTACAAAGACACTTATCATGCTCAGCGTCAGCAATACGGATCAGATCGACTGTCACCGCTCTATCCCGGCGCGCGTGAGATGCTGGAGCTTTTGGCGGCAATCCCTGAAAACCTTCTTGGGGTGGCGACAGGGAAATCCCAGCGCGGATTGGACGGGTTGCTTGCCGATCATGACCTAAAGCACCTGTTTGTCACCCGTCAGGTGGCCGATCACCATCCGTCAAAACCCCATCCATCCATGATTGAAGCCGCCATGGCCGAGGCTGGCGTGGATCGCGCCAATACGGTGATGATTGGCGATACCAGTTTTGACATGGACATGGCGCAGGCCGCCGGGGTTGTGGGTATTGGCGTGGATTGGGGCTATCATTCGGTAGATGTCCTTGGCAGCGCCAAGCAGATTATCAGTGGCTTTGATGAGTTGCCACAGGTTCTGAATACATACTGGAATGACCTTAAATGAGCGATACGCAAGCACGGTTTTGGAAAAAAACTTCGGTCACTCAGCAAGAGAACGGGTTCTCAATAGCGCTGGACAGCCGCGTGGTGAAAACCCCCGCCAAGGCATTGTTGTTGCTTCCGACGCGGGCGATGGCGGACGCGGTTGCCGCCGAATGGGATGCGCAGGGCAATAAAATTGATCCGGCGGTTATGCCATTCACACGCTCGGCGAATGCGGCGATTGATAAGGTGGCGCATCAACATGCCGAAGTTGCTGACATGCTGGCGGCTTATGGGGATTCGGACCTTTTATGTTATCGCGCGGACGCTCCGGACGGGTTGGTGGCCCGCCAAGCGGCACAATGGGACCCTGTTTTGGACTGGGCTGCGGAAAAAATGGGCACGCGGTTGCATCCGCGTAGCGGTGTGATCCATCAGGCTCAGGACAGTAAAGTACTGAACGCGCTAACAAATAAAGTTTATGCGATGTCTTCTTTCCAACTTGCTGGATTTCACGATCTGGTAAGTATGTCAGGCTCGCTCATATTGGGGTTTTCAGTGGTTTTGCAGTGGAAAGACCCGGAATCGGCCTGGACTCTGTCCCGGTTGGACGAAATCTGGCAGCAGGAAAAATGGGGACAGGACGATGAGGCAGACGCTTTGGCCGAAACAAAGCGAATGGCGTTTCTGCATGCGGCGCGGTTTTATGAGATTGCCAGTGAGCGCGATAAATCGCTGTCATAATGTTCACCATTGGAAAATCTTGCGGTGGTCAAAGCAATTCCTGTGATCCAACCCTTGACGTTTGTTGATGTTTTCGCCCAAACTGTCGCCCACACGAGGGATATTTCCCTTGTTGATAAGAATCTGGCCAAAAGGCCGGTCAAACCGCTCGTTGGGGAGCGGACAATCAGGAAGAGGTAACTATGAATAAATCCATACTTTTTGGCGCGCTCACTGTGGCAGGGCTTGCAGCTGGTGCTGCAGCGGCTGGTACGCTGGACGACGTTAAAGCACGCGGCAAACTGAATTGCGGCGTTACCACTGGCCTGGTGGGCTTTGCTGCACCAGACGCAAATGGCAAATGGAACGGCTTTGACGTATCGCTTTGTCGTGCGGTTGCTGCGGCTGTTTTGGGTGACGAAAATGCTGTAGAATTCGTCCCGACCACAGGTAAAACACGTTTTACCGCACTGGCATCTGGCGAAATCGACATGCTGGCCCGTAACACCACCTGGACGTTCAGCCGCGACGTTGACCTGAAGTTCACTTTTGTAGGTGTGAACTATTATGATGGTCAGGGTTTCTTGGTCCCTAAAGATCTGGGTGTATCCTCGGCAAAAGACCTGGACGGTGCGACCGTTTGTATCCAAACCGGTACAACAACCGAGCTGAACCTGTCGGACTATTTCCGCGTCAACAACATCAGCTATGAGCCGGTTCCAATCGAAACCAACGCCGAAGGCCAGCAGCAGTTCCTGGCTGGTGCATGCGACGTATATACTACGGATGCATCCGGTTTGGCCGCGACTCGTGCGACGTTTGAGAATCCAGACGATTACGTGTTGCTTCCAGAAATCATTTCGAAAGAGCCGCTCGGTCCACTGGTCCGTCACGGTGATGACGAATGGGGCGATGTTGTTCGCTGGACTTTGTACGCACTGGTTTCCGCAGAAGAGCTGGGTGTGACATCTGCCAACCTGTCCGAGATGACAGCTGGTACAAATAACCCGGAAATCAACCGTCTGCTGGGTACCGAAGGTACTTTGGGTGATATGTTGGGTCTCGACGCTGGCTGGGCCAAAGCGGCCATCGCAGTTGGTGGTAACTATGGTGAGATCTTTGCCAAGAACATCGGCGAAGAAACTCCGATTGGTCTTGCGCGTGGTCTGAATGCACAATGGACCGAAGGCGGTCTGCTGTATTCACCCCCGTTCCGCTAGGAACCACTTAGAAAAGGGCGCAGGTAAATCCTGCGCCCTTTTTGGTTGTATAGATAACAATCCAAATCTTTGCAGAGTCAGGAACAAACCTGGCCAGTCGACAAGATTTGAAAACAACAGGGACGTCTGGACATGAGTACACTTACAGACCCGCAAAAGGAGTCGTTTCGACTTTCGATGCTCCTTTACGATTCGCGGTACCGATCAGCGACCATTCAGGTTGTTGCCTTAATAGGCTTCATAATTCTGGTTGGCTGGCTGATTTATAATACCTCGCAGAACCTCGCCGCTTTGGGCAAGGGCATCGACTTTGGGTATCTCGTCGAACCTGCAGGGTATGATATCAATCAGCGGTTGCTGGAATATAGTTCGCGCGACACACATTTCCGAGCCGCCATAATTGGTCTGCTCAATACGCTGGTTGTCGCTTTGCTTGGTTGTATTACGGCCACTGTTTTGGGCGTTGTTATCGGCGTTTTGCGCCTGTCCAATAACTGGCTGGTTTCGCGTATCATGGCGGTCTATGTGGAAACGTTCCGCAACATTCCTGTGTTGCTGTGGATCGTTCTTGCAATGGCAATCATGATTGAAACGCTTCCGTCGCCAAAGGCGTTCAGGGGTGACAATGCAACTGCCAGTATGATGCTGAATGATAGCGTCGCGATAACCAATCGTGGTGTTTACGTGCCTGAACCTTTGTTTTCGCGGGGTTTGGGTGACATTCACCTGTTTGGGAACTCTAGCATCCGGTTTGATATCAGCCTTGATCTGATTGCGATCCTGATTGTGCTTGCAGCGAGTATCTGGGCGGTAAATCGTGTAAAGCACCGAGCCGACAAAATTCAGGATTCGACCGGAGATCGGCCAGCGACCTGGTACTTGCAGTTGGGGCTGATTGTCGTGCCAGTCGGAATCCTGCTTGCGATTCTTGGCTTTCATTTTGGGTATCCTGAACTAAAGGGCTTTAATTTTAAGGGCGGGACGCACTTTCGAAATTCACTGATCGCTCTTTGGTTGGCGTTGTCGCTTTATACGGCGGCGTTTATCGCTGAAATTGTGCGCGCTGGGATCATGGCCATCTCTAAGGGCCAGACTGAGGCTGCAGAGGCGTTAGGCTTGCGATCCGGTAAAATCATGTCGCTGGTTGTTCTGCCACAGGCCTTGCGGGTGATCATCCCGCCGCTGATCTCAAACTATTTGAACCTGACCAAAAACTCGTCCTTGGCCATTGCCGTTGGGTATATGGACATCACGGGAACTTTGGGGGGGATCACAATGAACCAGACCGGCCGCGAGCTTGAGAGTATCTTGCTTATGATGCTGGTTTACCTGTCCATCAGTCTGAGCATTTCAGCGGTGATGAACTGGTACAATGAATCCGTCAAGCTGGAGGAGCGTTGATATGTCTGATGTAGCTTTTACACGATCTGAGATGCTCCCCGAACAAGACCCGCCAGCAACATCTGTCGGCGTTATCGGATGGTTGCAAAGCCGCCTGTTTTCAGGGTGGTTCAATACAGTCTTGACTGTTTTGGTTGTTCTTGCTCTGGCCTTTGTTCTCTATGAATTTCTGCCATGGGCGTTGTCTCCGACTTGGGATGCGCTGTCTTTGACCGAATGTCGTGAAATTCTTGTAGGATTGGGACAAGAGCAAGGTCACACCAGTGGTGCCTGTTGGGGTGTTATTCGGGAACGTTGGGTTCAGCTGTTGTTCGGCTTTTACCCGCCAGAACTTTATTGGCGGCCCATTGCGGCCTTTGTTCTTTTGGGCGTGGCTTTGGGACCAATCCTGTTTTCTGAATCAGTGCCAAAACAGCTGATCTTGTTCACGGCGATCTATCCGTTCCTGTTTCCCTGGCTATTATGGGGTGGCACGATCTGGGGTCCATTGTCGGCCTTGGCCGGGTTTGTAATCGGTTACTACGTTTACAAATTCGTAGCGGCAGCCATGAGCGACTTAACGGGTCTTGTCGCGGCTGTTGTGGTCGCATTGATCTGGTGGTTCTTATTGTCCGGTTATGTCACCGAGATGCTAAGCGTGGCAGCACCAATTGGGATTGAGCCAGTCATCAGCCGAAACTTTGGTGGCTTTATGCTGTCGATCACTATTGGGGTTGTCGCCATCGCCTGTTCATTGCCCTTGGGCATAGTCATGGCGTTGGGTCGGCAGTCTGATCTGATGATCGTCAAATACCTGTGTGTGGGATTTATCGAATTCATCCGGGGCGTTCCGCTGATTACGTTGCTGATTGTGGCGTCAACTTTGCTGAACATCTTTTTGCCTCCGGGGACGAATTTCGACATCATCCTGAGGGTGCTGATCATGGTGACGTTGTTTGCCTCGGCCTATATGGCCGAAGTGATCCGTGGCGGTTTGGCAGCATTGCCCAAAGGACAGTATGAAGGGGCCGACAGTCTTGGTCTTGATTACTGGCAGGCACAGCGGTTGATCATCATGCCGCAGGCATTGAAAATTTCGATCCCGGGCATTGTGAGCACCTTTATCGGCGTTTTCAAAGATACAACGCTGGTGTCGATCATTGGTTTGCTGGACCCTCTGGGTCTTTCAACTGCAATTCGGGCGGATCAGAATTGGAATGGTATCGTGTGGGAGCT
>JAHRVZ010000384.1 GCA_019090405.1 Paracoccaceae bacterium | reverse complement strand
CGTTCCGGCCGGCCGGAACGTCAGGCTGATATTTTGCCCGCTTTCCAACTGTATCAGGCCCGAAATCGACGTCGTGACGGGATCGTTGATATTGTCCATGTCCAGCAGAACCACGCGCGCCGTCAGCCGGTCGCCCGCCTGCCGCAGCCGGATGTCATAACGCTCCAGCCGGTTCCAGCCGATTAGCCGTCCGAGTATCGATGCGATGTCATTCGATGGCGCATCGGCCGGTATGTCACCCAGGAACACCGCCGTCGCCAGCCCCGAGTTCACCCGGTCCCGGCGCAGCGCAAGAACCGGATCAGGCGGGGCCGCATGCACGCTGATCACGTCAGCGTCGATCCGTGGATAGGCGATGGCGATACCGTTCACATCGACCCCGGTCAGCAGGTTCTCACTCTCGGTTGCGCGCGGCCGGAAACGGCCTTCGCGAAAATATACGTCGCGCTCTTCCGGCTCAAAATAATTCATCTGTAGATTCGACACGCCTTGCCCGTTCTGCAGCAGAATTTCCTCGCCCCAGTCCGCCACGCCCTGCGGAAATCTCATCCCTTCGGTGGAAATTGCGGTAGTGTAACAAAGCGGGCTGGTATTGGGCGGATCGAAAACACCGTCGGAAATAAAGAAATAGGCGCAGTAATTGGTCACCATGCTTGCCGCCCGCTGCAGAGTGCTGCCGGGCGCAGTACGACCGCCCGCCCCCAGCGACCTGACAAAGGAGCGCGCCTGACTAATCGCTGCCGGGGATGTTGCACGGCGTTTGAACTCTGGCCCTGGCTGATCAGAAAACGGCAGGATCGCCACGCTGTCCTGCGGTCTCAGCTGATCCAGCACCGCGTTGGCAACCGACTTTGCAACTGTCAGAGAGGCCGCCATCGACTCAGAGACGTCGATCAGGATCACGATGTCGCGCCCCGGCGGGTCGGCCATGAATTTACGCGGATCGCTGTCCACAGGCAGCACCGGGGACAGGGCGCTGGCATTCCAGTCGGCAATGCGTTGCGGTTCTTCCACATTGCCGCGCAGCCCGCCATTGACGATGAACACCCCGGTCCGGCGCGAGGCTTTCAGCAGGGCGGCGTCATAGCCGGGCGGGAAATCATCCGGCACCAGCCCGTCGATCACTGCCAGATCATAATCGCCCGGTCTGGGCGGCACCACCGGATCGGCCCGTTCGACGATCCATTGCTCCGGGTTCAACGCCTCCAGCCAAGGCGCAGGCCCAAAGGTCAATACCCGCGCCGGACCCCGAACCAACGTATAAAGCACCTTTTCCTGTTCGGCCCCATCTCCGGAAAATTTCACCCGCACATGCCGTAACCCGCGCGCCGCGAACCGGGTGACAAGCCTGGCCGGTCTGATCGCCGCCGCATCGGCGAGGTCCAGCCCGATGGCACCCTGCCCGTCACTGACCGTCAGGCGACCACCGCCCTGAACCGCCACGCGGATCGCGACATCCTGCCCGACCACCTGTTCTGGTCCGATATCTGCGGCAATCAAACCGGCCCCCGGCACTGCCGACCCGCGACCCAGGACATGAATCGCAACACCCGCTGCGCGCGTTTCCCGCAATACTTGTTCCGGCACGCCGCCGCGAAAGTGGCCATCGCTGAGCAACAGGATCGCGCCACGCCCGCCCGCCGCGCGAATCCGGGCAAGCGCTGCGTCGATGGCCGCCGCCGCGCGCGTCTCATCCCCCGTGAACGTCGGCTCTACCGCGCGGATCATGTCGGCCAATCGCGAAACCGGCTGCGGCTTGCCGACCGCCCGAACTCCCTCCGAGAACTGCAGGACCTGACCCTGCCACAAAGTCTCTGCCCCAAGCCGTTCCACAACGTCTTCGGCCCGCTGCGCCAGCAGTTGCAGACCCGCATCAGCCGCCCCCTGATCGCGCCAGAGCGATTCAGAGCTATCCACAAGCGCGACGAACAGCCCGCCCTGCCCCTGCTCCGGTGCAACCGGTTGCACCCAGCGAGGTTGCTGCATCGCGACGGCCAGCGAAGCGGCGGCCAGCCCGGTCAGGATGGCGGCAAGCCACGACCGACCACTGCGGAACCGGCGGCCGGAAACCAGCACCGCGAACGTCAGGACGATAACTGCCAGCGCCAGAACGCTGGGCCAGGGCGACAGATTGCCTGCACATTCCAGCCTAGCAAACACGAACGTCAGCCCGGCAACTACGTCACAAAACATGTCGCCCCCCCTGCACCACACGCCACATGGCCCAACCGCGTTCAAACATCAGGAAAACCAGCGCCGCGGCCAGCATCCAGGGCCAGACCGGCATTTCCGAGGCGGCGGCACGGCGTGGCACGATTTCGACCGGCGCGGCAGGGTCCGCAACCGGCTTGGCGGTGTCGCTTTCCTTCCACGCCTGCGTGACTTCGGTACCGTCCGGCATACGCCACCGGCCCAGCACCGAACGCTCGCCAACGTCCGTCGCGTTCCGAAGTGCGGTGAAAAACACAATGGTGGACAAGGCCACCAGATCTGGATCACCCCGCAGCACCGGATGCGGCACGATAAAACCCGGCGGCGATTTCCGTTGTGCGATCAGAATACCCCCCTTCGCATCGGTCAGCACCGGGCTGAACCCGTCCGGCAGACCTGTCCGCAACGCCTGCGGCGTGAATCGCTCCAGCACGTCCATGTTCACCGCATCCAACAGCGGATTGCCTTCGATAAAGCTGCCCAGAAACTGGCCCGAACCGCCATTCTTCCAGCCCGGATAAGTGGCCACGATGGGCCGTTTCAGATCACCCCCGTCTTGCCCGACAAGCTGCGACAGTTCGGCCACGACAATACCGGACTGATCCTGCCGGGTTCCCGGCGGCGGCGGTAACGCCTCCAGCCGCCAGTCCAGCCCGGTGTTGCGCGGCACGTCCAGATCAAATTCCAGGCTGTCGTCACCGCTATAGGCCCCGCCACCGACCAGTACCGCCCGGTAGGCCCCGGTGCTCTTTGGCTGAAACCGGCCAACCAGCAAATCGAGGCGGTCCAGCGACGGCAGCAACGTCACCTCTTGCGTGCCATCCGGTCCACGGATTTGCAGAACCGGCGGGTTAATGCCGCCGAACACCCCGACACCGATCTCGGCAACGGCGGGGGCTGCGACCAGCCCTGAAGGTCGGAAACGTACCCATAACAGCCCAGCATTCGCAAGTGGTTGTCCGACCTGCCGCCAGATCAAAACCGGCGCGTCCCCGGGCCAGAGCTGCGCCGGACGTGGCAAATCTGACACCACCAGAACATGGGTGACCGGACACGCCTCCGGATCAAGCGCCGCCGCTGCCAAAAGCCTGGCTGCCTCGCCGCCTTCGGGCAGCGTCCGCGCCACAGCCAGACCCGCCGTCAGCGGGCCGGCGCTGGTGATCCCGGCCCCGGCCAATACCAGTTCGTCACAGAAATTCGCGGCCCTGGCTGCCCGCACCGCCGCCTCACGTGCCGCCAGAGCAATCTCGCGCGCCGCATCAAGGCGCGTGCCCGCTTTATCCGGCAACGACATGCTGTGCGAGACATCAAGAACGACCCGCAATCCCACCGACATGCCCTTACGGCCCTGCACCGTTGTCCAGCCCGTCCAGATCGCGGCAATACACAAGGCAACCACCGCCATATGCAGCCAAAAACTCAGCGATCCTGTCGGAGGAACCCAGGAAAAGCGTGGCTGTTTCCGGGTCAGGTCCAGCGGGTCCTGCAACAGCCGGGCAAAGGAAAGACGCAACTCCGGCGGATCGCGGCGCTGCATGTACCATGCCAGAACGCCAAACCCGGCCAGCACCGCCAGTAGTCCCGCAGTCATCGTACGCCTCCGCGGGCTGCTATGCCGGTCAGAACCGCAGAACCCGGAAGCCAGTTCCTGAAAAGGCGCTCCAGCGGTTCCTTTCCCGTCTCATCAGCCCAGATCACCGGTTTATCCCGAACCAACCCCCGGCCCGCCCAACGCTGAAATTGCCCATCTATCTGCTGGCCGACCGCCGCGCGGACCTGTTGGTCGAATACATCGATCGCCTCGTATACCCCGGTGCCAAGGTTGCGCCCCTCGGTTGTCGCGACACGAATCCGTTCGGCGGCGCGCGCCAACTTAAGCTCTGCCTCGACCGTGTCGAGCGACACCACGAAAAACTCGCGCCAGGATTTTTGCGCCTCGCGCGCCAGATGGGCGACATGACCGGCTGGATCGTCAAACAGGAGATCGGACAGCAACACCACTGCACTGGCCGGGCGCAGCATACGGATCAGCTTACCCGGCCTTGCAACCGGTGTTTCGGCCAGATCGGACGGCGGCGTAACCCACAACTCTTCGGCAAAACGAGCCGCCGCCAGCCCGGCCCGCCGCCCGCCTGCCAAGACCGGACGGCTGTCCATCGGTGAGAATAGTGTGCCGAGGATCACATCGTCGCCACTGGCCGCCGCAACAGCCGCCAGCGCCCGCAGCGTCCACAGCGCGAACAGCAGTTTCGGGGCATCGCCGGGCAGGCGCATCGTTGCACGGGCATCGACGATCAGCGCCAGCGTCATGCGTTCTTCGGCCTCGAACCGCCGCGCGATCCATTGCCCCGGCCCGCCGATACGCGCAGATGCGCGCCAGTCCACCGAGCGGATATCATCGCCCATCTGATAGTCGCGGTATTCGCGAAATTCGAGACTTTGACCGGCGCGGCGACGCAGATGCGGCCCCAGCCCGCGCGACGGCACCAGACGGTGCAGCTTCAGGCGCATCCGCTCCAGTTGATCGGGCGCAAGAGGGGGGTCGGTGATTGCCATCATGCCAGCATTCAAAGACTGACCGTCGTCGATGCCACATCCAGATCCGCAGCGAACCGTTCGTGATACCCGACAGAATCCTCGCCCACGCCAAGATCAGGTGCCGCAGCAAGGGCCAGTTCCTGCACATAGTTATCCAGCTGATCGACCTGGGCCGCGGCCGACAATCCGCCATCGCCATAATCGTGAGAAAGCCGCAGCCTGTGGCGCAGGACCGGTTTCAGCATCGCGGCCAACCCGGCCCGGGATGATGCCGTCACTTCATCGGCGCGGGCGGGATCGGTCAGCGCCACCGCGCTCCACCCCAGCGCCGCTTTGGCCAGAGAGATCGCCGCGCGCGGACCAAATGGGTATTCAATGCGGTCACCGACCAGTTTTCGCAGCGCCTCAAGCCGGTGCCCCGAAATACCCTGCACGTCATCGAAGGCCTTGTTGCTTGCCATCACGATGTTGATGATATGGGCATCCACCGATGGTGGCAGCCGCAACGACATGACCCCGCGCGCCGCCGAATTCAGCTCTGCCAACGCCGATGACCGCGCGGCGTGCCCGGCATATGCCGTATCCTCCTGAAGCACCGGTTTCACGGGTGCCTTCAATTCCTTGGAGATGATCTTGGACACGGTGCCGGCGGACGGCATCTGCATCCTAATCTTGAACATGAACCGGTCAAGCTGAGCTTCGGGCAGGGAAAAGGTGCCGTCCTGATCGATCGGGTTCTGGGTGGCCATAACAATGAACGGCGTCTGCACATCCACCAGCCCGGCACCCGCATTGACCGATTTCCAGTGCCGTAGCTGCCTGACCTCGCCCAGCACTGTGACTTGAAATTCTGCCATCGCCTCAAGCATCGCGGCCTGTGTTTTCGGAGTCGCCCGGTTGATTTCATCGGCCAGCAACAGCTCTTTGAAAATCGGCCCAGGCTGAAACGTCAACCTTGTGACATCGTCCCGGTCCGGCATCAGCGTGCCGGTGATGTCCGCCGGCATCAGATCGGGGGTAAATTGAATCCGCCCCACTGAATCGTCGCCCAGCCCAAGCGCCTTCGACAAGGCCCGGATCAGGGCCGTCTTGCCAAGGCCGGGATTACCTTCCAGCAATACATGGCCCTGCGACAAAAGTGCCACGACAAGGGCGTTCACTACATTGTCCAGATCGTGCATTCCCTCCCCGGTCACCCGTTTCGGGATTGACCGTAGAAACCCGATGTCTTCCACCCTAAGATCAAAACTCATTCTGCCACCTCACTTTTTTTGTCTATAAAGATCTGCAATCCAGGCCGGAACGCGCTGATGCGGCGGCCGGACCGGCAGCGACGGTGCCGGGCTGTTCCGTGCTGGGAGGTCGCCCTCGACAAGCGCCGGTGCCTGGCCCGGCCCTGCGAACAGTGGCTGCGGCATCTGTGCGCTTATTTCGGTCCCGGTGGTTTCGCCCCCTTCCACCGACACCCGAATGTCAGTTTCGGACTCGTTCCCGTCGCCGGCAAAAACAGCAATTTCCGGTCCGGTTTCAGCCTGATCTTCTGTCACACCGATCGATATGTCCAGTTCAACTTCCGCCCCGGTCTGCTCTCCTGTTTGCGACAATTCCAGGTTAACAGTCGCGTCCCCCGACCGGGTGCCGCCCGCTTGCGCATCGCCAGGTGCCGAACCACCGTCCTGCCCGTCTGTTTCCGTCTTTTGCGCAGTTCCGGACGACACCTCTGCGCCGTCGGACTCTGCATTGCGGCCGTTCCCCGATTGTCGACTCCGGTTATCTGACCCTCCGCGTTCCAACGCCTGTTGCGCAGAATTTCCCTGACCCGGATCTTGCCCCGGCGCTCCATTCAGTAAACCAGATTGACCGCTGCTCTCTCCGGCCAGCACCCCGGTTTCCGGCCGCTGTTTGGCGTCACCGATTCCGTTCCCGACCTGTTTGGGGTGATCAGTGCCCTGAGATGGCTGTCCCCCCTCCTGCCCGCCGACCACCTCTCCTTGCGAGCCATCAGGACCCGCATCCGGTCCCGGTTTTTTTGGCGAAGCCCGATCAGAACCGTCACCGTCAGCATCCTGTGGCACGATTCCGGCATCCTCCTGATCCGCCGTGGCGTTGCTTCCGACCCCGGCACCCTCTCCGGATTGCGACCCCTCCGCCCCATCCTGACCGCTCTCCTGCCCGTCGCCTTTGTTACCTTCCGCGTCACCGGAACCTTCATCTGATTGTGACCCGGAGGATTGTGGCGACACGCCGTCGCTGTCGCTGTCGCCGCCGTCAGCATCCTGTGACAGGTCGGTTCCACCTTCCCCCCCGGATGACCCATCCCCCTTTGATCCGTCGCCTGGCGTTCCCCTGGTGCCGCCATCCCCCGGGTCGTCAGAATCGCTGCCCTGTTCATCGCCAGAACCGGAATTCCCGCCACCATTCTCCGCTTCATTGCCTTGATCCTGCGGCCCCGTTCTCGACGAATTTCCTTCCTCCTGACCGCTTTCCTGTTGCTCATCCTGATCAGTCTCTGGCTCTGTTTTTTCCGACTCCAGAAAGGAAAAAATATCGCCTGGTGCGGGCACCTTGGGCAACAGGCCCGAGGGCAGGACAGCCGCAACTAACCAGGCCAGCAGCATGAAGGGCAAGGCAACCCGCAGGGCCGGAACCGCCGCTGTCAGCCGCAGATTTGCCACCGACATCGGGCGAAACAACCGCCCCGGCGGTGCCGCCCGGATCGCCCCACCACTGTCGATCGCTGCCAGAAAATCTTGCGCCTTGGCGGCATCGCCGGTTCGCGACACTGCGACCCGACGGGCCGCCGCCAGACGCGCATGCAACGACCAGCCAATTGCAAATCCGCCTCGCCCCGAAAGCTGCGAAGGCGAGACATAAGCCAGAATCCCCGCATCCGCCGCCCCCCGAACCGGACCGGACCATCGCAGTGCCGCAAAGGTCAGCGCAGCCACCGGCGTCAGCAGCGCCGCAAGAATGGCCTGCCCGGGAAAAGCCATCGCAAAGAACGTGGCGAGCAACAGGAAAACGGCAATCGCAATCCACTGGCCGGACAGGAAAAGCCCGCGTTCAGCGCTGCCAAGATGCCGGGCAAAACGTGGGAAACCCTGCTTTTCCGACCGGTACGCTGAAACCCTCCCCCATGCTGTGACCGACCAGAAACTGGTCAGGAAAACCGCAACGCCCGTCACCAGCAAACACAGAACCGCCAGCCACTCCCGGGCCGCAAGCGGGTTCTGGACAGCAATGACCCCGAACACTGCACCTCCAAGAGAAACGCCGACAAATGGAACCAGTATTCGTTGCAAAAAAAATGACCTCAATGGTAAGCGTCCGCCGCCTACAGCTCCGGACTATATTTCCACGGCATCAGTTCGTCTAGCTTGTTGATTTTGTGGTCAGCGATACGCCCGGGAACCCATGTGAGCCATGCCTGAGGATCAACCTTGTTCAGCTTGGCGGTATCAATCAGGGTGAAGGCGATAGCCATGGAATTTCCGCCGCGCTGAGAGCCTGCGAACATCCAGTTTTTACGCCCGATGGCGACGGGTTTCATGGCGCGTTCGGCGGTGTTGTTATCGAGTTCCAGAAAGCCGGTATCAAGGTAGGGCCGCGTTTGGGGCAGGCGGTTCAAGGCGTATCGGATGGCTTTAGCCAGAGGTGATTTGCCGGATATTTTGGGTAATTGGTCGTGCAACCATTCTTCCAGATCATTGAAGACGGGCTTGGCCTTTTCCTGACGCAGGGCAGCGCGGACCTCGGGGGATTTGCCCCGCGCCTGCTTTTCCACGCCATACAATTGTGCAATCCGCTTGATGGTTTCTTCGGCAATGGCGGTCCCCTGCGCGGCAAACACATCCACAAATTTGCGCCGGATGTGGGCCATGCAGGCCACCTCCGAGGCTTTGCCTTCGCCAAAGATACCATTGAAGCCAGCATAGCTATCCACATGCACCCAACCCTGATAACCGGACAGATGTTTGACCGGATGTTCCCCCTTGTGGTCCACCGTAAACTGATACCAAACGCAGGGTGGTGATTGGCCGGACCATGGCCGTTCATTCCTGACATAGGCCCAGATGCGGGCTGTCTTGGTCTTTTTTCCCGGGGCCAGCATCTTCAGCGGGGTATCATCCGCAAACAATGCTGCACCATCCTTCACCCGTTTGGCGATGGCCTCAGCCAGTGGTTCTAGTAAAGCGGTGGATTTGCCCACCCAGTCCGCCATTGTCGAGCGATCCAGATCTACACCCTCGCGGGCATAAATCTGGCTCTGACGATAGAGCGGCAGATGATCCGCGTATTTGCTGACCAGAACATGCGCTAACAAACCCGGGCCAGGGCGGCCTCGTTCAATCGGGCGTGATGGCAATGGTGCCTGCGATATGACCTCGCAACGGCGGCACGCCATGCGGGGCCGGATAATCTTGTTCACCACAAAACGGCCCGGGATGTATTCCAGTTCTTCAGTGATATCTTCGCCCAGTTTTGAAAGGTCACCGCCACATTCGGGGCAATCCTCACCAATGGACAGAACCTGCTCGATACGATCCAGATGATCCGGTAGCGGCTTACGCTTGGGCTTTGCCTTTGGCTCAGCGGGTGGAGGTTGTTTTGCCGAGTTAACCGCTTGTGCAATATCTTCATTCTCGGCGAACAATTGCAGTTGATCCATACTCTCAGATTTGGACCCGAAGCGATGCCGGTTAGCTCCGTGCAACTGGTGCTGAAGCTTCTCGATCATCAGCGCCTGTGCCTTCACCTCAGCCGCTAAAAGTTCGGTAACCTGCCGTAATTCTGCGGGGTCTTCGGGCAGGTTTGCAAGGGCGTTCGGCATGGCCATTCTATACAGAATTGCGCCCTGAATGTGAATCCACAAACGTCAATTCCACCTGATTATCCTGCCTGCAAAAGTCGCCATGTCCGCTTTGGAATGCGCCAGTCGATGCCTTCCAACAGCATGGCCAGTTGCGCTGACGTCAGGCTGATCTTGCCGTCTTTAGCCGCGGGCCAAACAAATCGGCCATGCTCAAGTCGTTTGGAAAATAGGCAGGCCCCTTGTGAATCCCACCAAATGATCTTGAGCAGATCCCCGCGCCGCCCCCGGAATACAAACAGATGACCTGAAAACGGGTCTTCCGCCAGAACCTGTTCTGCTTGCGCTGCCAAGGTATTGAAACCCCGCCGCATATCCGTGACGCCTGCCGCAAGCCAGACCCGCGTATTGCTCGGCACCGGGATCATGATGACAATCCCTTCAGCAACCGCGCCAGCACATCAACATCAAAACCGCCCTCGGCTGATATGCGGCACCCGCTGGGAAGTTCGATCTCGATCCGCCCTGCCGGAATGGTTGCCACAACGGGGGGGGCTGTTCGCCGCTTCGACCTCGATCGGCAGAAATACCGGTTCAACTTCTTCAGCGGCAGCATCCAGCTCTGGCGCATAACGCTCATCCCGCAGCCACTTGAATATCAGATTGGCATTCATTGCATACCGACGCGCGACCTGCGCCACCGACACACCTGCCACCATCGTCTGAAAACAAATCGAACGCTTCTCTTCGTCAGACCACCGCCGTTTCTTCTGCTTCACCGTCATAGAGTGCCCCTAAGTGCCCGCTATCAATGGTGATGGGGTGGATGCCCCACCTAACGGCACCGTAATGTGCCAAACTGGTGATCATCACCCAGAAACGGAGGAAGCATCCATGAAGAAAGTTACCCTAATCGGCGTTGATTTGGCAAAGAATGTTTATCAGCTTCACGGAGCAGCAGAGGACGGCTCTGTCATTTTCAGGAAAAAACTATCGCGCGTTCAATTCGCAAAATTTATGGCGCAACAACCGCTTTGCCTGGTCGCAATGGAGGCCTGTTCGACATCCCATTATTGGGCGCGCGTGTTGATAACCATCGGCCATACGGTGCGCCTGATAGCACCAATTTATGTTAAACTATTTGTGAAACGGCAAAAGAATGACGCCGCGGACGCTGAAGCCATCGTTGAGGCCGCCTTGCGCCCGAATATGCGGTTCGTGACGCCAAAAAGTGAAGATCAGCAGGCGCGGGCAGTCTTGTTTCGAACACGTGAACAACTGGTGGGCCAGCGAACAGCGGCCATCAATGCACTCCGATCACATTTGGCGGAATTTGGATTTGTTGCTCCTGTCGGGATCGCTTGTGTTCAACGACTTGCTAATATTGTCGAAGACGGAAAATCGGCACTGCCGGAGTTGGCCCGAGATATGTGCCGACTCATTCTTTCTCAAATTGCTGGCCTCAGCGAACAGATGGATTCATTGCAAAAACGCATCAGACAGCTTGCCGGAAAGAGCGCCGTTTCAAACCGGTTGCAAACCATGCCTGGTGTCGAGCCGATCAGCGCCTTTGCTGTGGAGGTTTTTGCGCCCGAGATGTCCGAGTTTCGGCGGGGCCGGGATTTTTCGGCTTGGCTGGGACTTGTACCCAAACAGCATTCTACAGGAGGGAAGCAAAAAATGGGCCGCACATCAAAAATGGAACAACGCGGTATTCGAAGGCTCCTGATCATCGGGGCAATGTCTGTCATTCGCTGGGCCGCACGGCGGGGGGCCGAAAAAGGATCCTGGCTGGAGCGTATGATGGCTCGCAAACCCCGGATGGTAGTAGCGATTGCCCTCGCCAATAAAATGGCGAGGGGGCTGTGGGCCATGATGGTGAAGAAAGAAAACTACACGAAACCAGTATTGGCAGCTCAATAACGTAAAAGCTGACCGAAACCGGTAAACCGAGATTGTGAGGTGCTTGTGAACTGAATGGAAAAATGATCGATAAGATCGGGATCAGGAAAACCAGTAGTGTCCAGCGGCGCAACAGCCCGCAATAGTGATTTGGACCAGATCCGCGCATCGCCATACCGGCCCGCGGCAATATGAAAGGCCGCACCAATGAGGCCTGACACATGACCGCACTCGATCACAATTTATCGGTTCAAAAAATCCTTGCAAAACCGGGGGCATCCACACATGGACACTAACGCACCGCCAAAAGGGCTGTTAGGCGGGGGACACCGGACGCTTACACCTCAATGTACCATACTTTCCAAAGTACAAACTCAAAAACGTGGCCAATATGCAAGAGGGATATTCAAGGTCTCTGACCGGCGGCCATTTATTATGCCGCCGCGCCGCTGCAAATAGGGCTTTACCCTCAAGGCGAAATTCAGACAGGCAATCAAACCGAACGATGATGTCGTGGAAACGATCAGTTTACCAGGCAAAGCGGGCACATGGAGCTTGAGTACGGCCACTGGGTTGATCCAAGTAGCCCTGAAATACCACCAGGGTGCGCTGTGTCAAAAGCATAATCAATTAAACCTTTTGCAATACTGTTTCTCTTGGTATGATATGATCTAAATATCGTGGCCGTTTGGATCCCCGGCAAACTGGACACGCGAAGATACCTCGGAATAACCCAGTAGAAGTAATCCGGACATGGCATTCAGATTTCGTCGCACTATCAGGCTTGCACCAGGCATTCGTCTGAACATTTCAAAGTCGGGGGTAAGCACGTCTGTGGGTCCGAGAGGGGCAAGTATCTCGATCGGAAAGCGTGGTATCTACGCAAACACAGGTATCCCGGGCACCGGGATGTCATACAGAACGCGTATCGACAAGAAGGCTCCGAGAACGGCAGGGTCCGTATCCAAAGTGCGGTCTGAAGAGAAGACAGCGAGCCAAACTTCCACTGTAGAAAGAGAAAATGATACCGCCTCCAAGGACAGTTTGGCCGCATCGAAACGTCTGGGAAAATTACTTTCAGAACTCGAAGCATATGGCCAAGTGTCCGGTATAAACGGGGCGCGCAATAAATCAGGGCTTGCCGACAGACCCTACAACAAGAATATCAGAGTTACGCGTGGGGTTCGCGGTCTAGCGTCGTCCCTGTTGACGGGCCACTGTGGGCGACTCGTCTTTATTTTGCGCACCATTGTTTTGTGGTCAGCACTATATGCAATCGATACCTATCTCGTGTTTCTGCCGTGGCAGCGTACGCAGTGGTTGCCTCTGCAACATTCAGCAGTTGCTTCGGGTTTGTTGCTGTTGGTCGCATCGGCACTGCAGCTTGCTTGGATCGCGCAACGATCAAGAGACATCGGCGCTGTGCCTTGGGTCGTTTTTCTCATCGGAGCAATTGTGGGCACCGTGAATTCAGTACTCCTAGTCCTGATCATGGGCTTGCTGGTCTTATGGCCAAGCCGGGATTCTACTCCCATCCAGTCTGGACACCACTAACAAGTCCGTCCTGAACAACGCCCTCAGGCTGCCAATCTGGCGTCGGTGACGTGATACCGCAGGATCAGCTTGTGCTTAAGCGATGATTGTTTTTCCGATATGGGCGCTGATGATTTCATGGATGTTCGAAGGTTTCATCTGGACACCGGTTAAGGTGGTGGGCGTTGGGATTGTTCTGATTGGAAACATGTTTGTCGTAGGGCCAAGGCAGAAACCGATCTTGACGGAGACTATTGCCAGATAGTGGCGGCACATTTCGACGTTGGATTGATCACCCTGTTGATGGCACGTCGATCCCTGCCATCCAGGGCTTGATATCCACCACTGGCGTACGATCAAAGGCATCCGTTGCATCTATACCGATTACCCCGGACTCATGGTCGATCGACGTAATGATCACCGCCGCCATCGCTACGGGGTTTGGCCGAACTGGCGAGCGCAGTGCAAACACGCCGCGCAACTCCGGCGAGTGTCGGGGAGCCTGAACGATCAGGTCGCGCCGCCCCCGATCCATCCAGTAAAGCACCCAGATTGGCCGCCCGACATCCAATCCCTGAAGCCCCGCTGCGTAGCCGGGTGCCAGCTCGATTCGGGCATTCCCGCCACCGGTTTCTCGCGCCTGAGTAATATTGCGGGGACTGTTTCCCCGCGACCAGTCCGACCGGATATGACCGATAAAGGTCACACCCGCCTCGGTCCGCTCTGCAGGATCAAAACCAAGCCGGATTTCCCCTTCTCGAATATCTCTGCCCTCTGCCATCGCTCTTAACCCTCTTGTTCCTGGCCTTCTCAGGCACCAGACCCGACCCCGGCCTTTTGTGCAAGCCTGCCTGGGTCCAGATGCTGCTGGAGGCGGTTGGCGATTTTCTGGCGTTGCTTGATTGGAATTGATCCGTCGACGACATTCCGTTTTTTGTTCTTCAAAAACGATTGGTTCTGCTACTTCAGCGTGACGCGTCCCTGTTTCACGATTTTGTTTCCCTGTTTTCCCAGAAACTTTCCCTGATAATTTTCTTAGGGAAAATGCATGTAAGCCGCTGTAACTACGCTCGTATTCTGCCTGGCTTTGAGGAATGTCCGTCAAAATTGCAGTATTTCCCTGTAAATTCCCTGTTAGCAGGGAAATTTAGGCCCAGACTGGTTCGCTCCAGACTGGCTGCACAGCCAGTATCCTTCAGATCAGCAGAACAAGCAGTCACGTCCCCCAAGGGTCCCGGAATGCCCCTGTTTTTGCCACACTGGACTTGTCGCGGATTAGTTGCGCTTTATTGTCCGCGCCTTTGAAACCATTTTCTGCAACAAGAAAGATGATTTATGGAATAGACACCCACGGTTGAGTTTCGCAAAAATGCGGCACGCATTGCGCCAACCAACGGGCTGATACGCAAGCCGGTGGTTATCTCAGACAGAGCCAACCAAAGGTGTAATATTGTGTCCAAAGCAACCTTGGTAACTGAGATTCAGAACTTTAGTACAACAGAATTTTTCGGGCATGTTATATGACGCCCCCGGTCAGAGGCGGCTGAACGGAACCGTTGCTGCCCCCTCGGTTTCAGGTTGCACTGTTGCGCAGGAAACAGCGCCGCTATTGTTCAGATTGCAGGCGATATCACGGCGATGGATATACCCGCCATCACTACAGGACAGATTGCCGCCCTCTCCTAGAACCAGTGAATTGCCATCGCCATAGCGTGCCTGCACCGGCCCTTCGCAGACCGAGCCGTCATCCCCACGCATGACCTGTTTGCCTTGCCCCTGCGTATCGAAACACATTTGCCATGATGGGTAGGAAATTACCTTTCCACTGTCCACATCCCGGGTTTTGTATTCACTTCCCAAAGACCAGCAGCCGTAAAGTGCTGTAATATCCTGTTCCCTAAAACTGTCTTGTTGCAAAAGGCGCGTTCTGTCTGGTGGCAAGGCTTTGCACTGACGCGCCGCCAATTCGCGTTCAGCCGCAAGAATTTGGTGCAAAAGCGCCGCCCGATCAGCATCGAGTTTAGAATGTTCGTCTTCTATCGCGATTTCGGTCGCTGTGGGGCATCCATTCAGATGGTCCAGGAAATTGCTGCGAACCGCACAACTTTGTAATGCGGCATAGGCCGCAAATGCCGATCCCGACACCAATATCAATGTACCGAAAACAATTGCGATCCACAGTCGAGTTTTCATAAATCATCCCCACTTCCAGCAACAGTATCGGAACCTTTGTACGGCTGTGAAACAATTTGAATAGCCGTCAAATACCTTGAATTGTCAAACACACCCGTTAGTCTAATTCCCAGTATAGAACGGAAACTTTTAATGCGTAAACAGATTTCAACCCTTCTTTTGGCATCTCTGGCAGTGCTTTTTGCGACCGCTACCACCGCTCAGGTCACCACAGTTTTGTGGTGGGATGGATCGCCAAGTTATCCCGGTTCAACCGACAAAGGTGAACACCAAAAACTGGCGGCCTATATTGGCGACTACAACGGCGATAAAGATTTCTCTATCGTTTTTCAGAACTCGCAAAGGGCGGGGGATTTTGCGGCCCACATGCAGGGGCATAGCTACAATATTATTGTGTTCGACAGCACCTCAACCAAGGCGCATATGACCCAAGCCGATCTTGATGCCTTCCGGCAGCATTACAAAGACGGCAAACGCGCCCTGATGATGGACGGAACCCTTTGGATTCGCAGTACCCGCGATACACCCCTTACGATTTTTCCCGGTCCCAACGGGTCTTCGGCCGCTCTTTTGATCAACCAGATAACGGCCATCGCCGATGCTGGCGGTGGGATTTTAATTGGGACTGATCATTCTGATTATCAGGTCGGAGCCAATCAGGTCTTAGGCGCACTGGTCCCAAAAGCGCGGTTTAGCGGAACAACCAATCCTTCGAGAGATGGCGATTTTCTGGGTGATATTCTGTTGCGGTCGGCAAAAGCCGTGCGCCCCATCGACATATTGCGCCACTGGGAGGCTATTCCGTCGCAGGGCCAAGCCCCGGTGGGCAACTACACAGATTTTCTTGGTAATCCGGTGACGTTTTATTCTTTAGTCGAAACCTCTGACAAGCCCGGAGGACGCAAAAAGCGGCCGTATATTTCAGCCAGTTTTGATCCGGGACAGGCGCGCACCGCCATCGACAGCGAAATAGCCTCGGAACCCGAAGTTGACCATATGCCCACCCGTAAAAGCCCGGCGTCAGAATAAATGTTACAGAAGATTTTCAAACTGGTCCTTATTGTTCTGGCAACTGCGCAATTGAACTTTGCCACGGCAGGTTCAGCATCCCCCGAGACAATGAACGTCTTATGGTGGAGCGCATCAGTCATTGAGAACAAAGTGCAGCCCAAACAACGCGAAACGCTAGCCCGATTTCTGAACGACTATGACGGTGGGAAAGTATATTCGGTTGTCTTTAGACATTCGCAACGCAAAGGCGAATTTGCGGCGCATATGCAGTCTGCAAGCTATGATTTGATTGTTGTGGATGCGACGACCCGTAAAAAGTATTTCAATCAACCGGACCTCGACGCCTTTCGAAACTTTTATCTGACAAGGTCTCGGGCTTTGATGTTTGATGGGACGTTGTGGATACGCAATACCCGCTACAGTGACTTGACCATATTCCCCGGCGAAAACAACAATTCCGCAGCATTGCTGATCAGTCAAATTGACGCCCTGCGCAAGGTCGGCGGCGGATTGCTGGTTGGAACAGACCATCGAGAGTATCAGGCAAGCGCCGATCAAGTGGTGCAGGCGATCCTGCCGGGCACTTCGTTTAAAGGCACAACCAACCCTTCTACAGACGGAAATTTCGTCGGTAAATTGCTTTTGTCGGGTAAAATACCTGTTAAGCCAGTTGATATTTTGCGCCACTGGGAAGTGATACCCAATCAAGGTGAAGCACCGGTTGGTCAGTTTACTGATTTCACCGGTGCCAACGTGACGCTTTATTCTTTGGTTGAAATCTCAGACAAACCCGGAGGCAAGCGTATGCGCCCCTATATGTCGTCAACAATTGATCCTGGGTCTGGCAAAACGGCAATCAATAGCAACGTCGCGGTAAAATCCGACCCTATGCCGACTCGTAAAAGTCCGCCATTGGACTAGGAGTCTGATCCCACTGTCTGGCTGAATGGTCTCAGTTTTAATCGGACACTGCCAACTGAAGTAACTCACCAGGGCTCATATCGGGGCGGGTCCGGTATATCTCAAGATCTTGCCAGAACAATCGTAACACCTTCAATAGCTGGGTTTGTTCGGCTTCAACCAGATCTTGAGAGAGGGTCTGATAGGCAGAATCCCGAATGGTTTCGGGAATATCATCTGACAGCGTTTCAAGCGCCGCCCGATAGGACAAAAGATAGGTTGATTGCCCGGCTCGCAACTGCCCCATGCGCTCAAGTGACAGGCGGAAAGATGCGATAAGTTGTTCGCGCTGATTGCTACTGGATATTTTGATCTTATCACGCAGTGATCGTATTCTTAGATCGAGCTGCTGAATATCACGGGAATCCGTGATCAACGTTTCAACAAAGGTAGCGCCGCTCACCAAAGTCGATTTCGCGGCCTGACGCATTGATCCGTCTGCAGCTTCGCGGGCAACACGGAAATCAAGTTGCAGATCGCTAAGGGCTTGTTTGCGGCGCGGGTCAATTTCGTCTTCAAGCAGGGCTGCAAGTGCTGTTAAGGGTTCGGTGTTTTGTGTGGCTTCGTCCAGATTTACCTGAGCAATCCAACCTTGCTGAATTGAATCATACTCAATATCCGTCATGATATGGGCGCTGATTACTGGCCTGAGGCCGAAAAAGCTGCTGCGTTGGGCTTTGCCGGAACGTCGGCTGAACATCGGATATTCACGCCGCTGAGCGGTATAAATCGACGCCTCTTGGGTATCAATCGAACCACCCCGTGTGACAATTCCGCCAATTTGACCATGCGGTCGACCAATTGCATTCAGGCGAAACGGCTCTAGCATCAGTTCTTCGGCATTGCCGTAAATATCAAACAACCCAACCGGATTTGGCGCGCGCAATCCCACGGGGCGCAATTTGCCCCTGCCCTGTCCTGCAGCCTGAAAATGCGCGTACTCTTCCAGTTTTCCCTTGTCAAAAAACCGACGACCCGGAAAAAGCGTCGGATCAATCTTTGAGCCGCCCCGCGCCGCATATTCCCACTCGATCTCGGTTGGCAGACGTATGAACCCTTGCCTCTCGCCCTGACGCGGCAAGGCATCGGGCGCCTGCTCTAACAGCCACTCGGTCATAGACCGGGTTAGATCGACAGCCTCAAACCAGCTTAGATTACCGGCTGCAAACCGGTCCTTTCGACTAAAACCGGCATCGCAATCGCCCGTCAGCGCGCGATATTGCGCCATGTTCAGTTCGTAGCGGGCGATGTAGTAATATGACCCTTGGTCGGACTCATCATTAAAAGCGCCCCTTAGAAAGGCCGGCGTCAGATAGTCCGAAAATCCGGTTTCCTCATCAGATTGCCCCATGCGAAACGGGCGGTCATCAATTGGATCGCTGACATCAACTGGCACATTCACCCGTTGAAATGCCATTTGTCCGCCGCAGGGCAAAGGTACGGTCAAACCGGCATCGCCAGCGGGGTCATACAACTCAGCGTCCCAACCAGTCGCGTCTTGCCCCCAAGCGCTGTGTCCCGCCATCAGGCAAGCAAGGATCAGTGCAAAGGGTTTCATCATGTTGCCGCCTCTCTTAGCACCGTGGCCGGGTCTATGCGCAGGGCCGATCTGGCAGCAAATAGCGAAGATAGCCCAACAAATACAAAAACAACGACGCTGACGATAACCGCCTGCCCCATGCTGACCCTGACAAGACCACCCTGCGTCGCAAGCCCGGTATCGAAAATCTGCTCAGCAACACCGCTGGCAATCCATAACAGCGCGAACGAAACCAAAATGGCCAGCACCGCCGAGATAAGAGCCTGAATGACCGGAAACAGCCAAAGGCGATTGCCACCAAGACCCATCAAAGCCAATGAGGCAAGAACATGCCGCTTGCGTTCGACCTCTCCCCAAAAGCCAAAAATCAGGGCGGCGGCCAATCCTAATGAGGCAACCGTAGCCGTCAGCAAAAGCGCAAGATTCAGGTTTCGCCCCAGATTAAGAACCCCCTGAACATCAGCGGTGCGCGCTTCGGTTCGGACGCCGAACCGTTTTTCCAGCCGGGTTTGCAGATTGGCCAGTTGCGTCAGATCATTGGCGTAAACACGCAGACCTTCAAAGCTGGCGGCGCGCTGGGACAAAGGTTTACCCTGCGTGATGCCATATTCAGGCAGCGCATAGGCGTCATAAAAGGCTTCTACCAAATCCAGCACAGCAATATCGGCCAATACCGACCGACCAGAACTGCGTTCAACAGGCAGCACGGTCACGACCTTAAGAGACACAAGCAATTGTCGGGGGCGATCTTCGGCCTGGGTGATAATGTCAATCATATCCCCCTGAGCAATATCCAACTGTTCGGCCAGGCTGGCCGAAATGACCGCTTGTCCGTCACCAAGGGCAAGTCCCTCAGGCAAATTGGGATCACCCAGACCACTTGGGATCAGGATCGCATCCCGCTTTTGACGCCCATCTTTTCGGCGCACATTAACGAAATCAAACTGGCTGCGGGTTTTCAGCGTTACAAACCCGGTTTCAGCCCAGCCCCGAACCTCATCCGCATCGGCGGCCAGAAATTCTGTATTGCCTGAGGTATCTATCTGAAGGCTGCGTGGATTGGACAACAACTGCCCGATCAAGGCATCATACACCCCGTTTTTGACACCAAACAGCACCAGCAACGGCACCAGTACCCCTGCAAGCACCGCGACATTGCAGATCAGATGCACTTTCTGAAAGGTCAGATCCTTTAGGGCCAGTTTGGCGATTAGAAACATCAACGCGTCCCTTTCAAAACAACCTGATCCGCCAAAGGGCGCAGTTCGCTGACAACATGGTTGTCTTGCGGCGCACTGGTAATTTCCAGCCCCATACGGCGCATCGGAAATTGTGCCAAAGCCGGATAATCATGGCTTGAGATAACTGTCGCAGCGCCTCCTTCATGCGCGGCGTCAATAAGAAGTTGCATCGCAGCATGGGCATTTTCGGGATCAAGGGCCGCAGTCGGCTCATCCGCGATGATACAAAAGGGTTTATGCGCCAACGCACGGGCAATGGAAACGCGCTGGCGCTGCCCGATTGACAAGGCGCCGGGGTATAAATGGGCGCTTTTTTCCAAACCCAGATGATACAGCAGGTGATCGCGCCAATCAGGATCAATTCGGCCTGCGATTTCCTGACTTAGCGCGACATTCCCGGCAATGGTCAGAAACGGCAACAGTCCACCCGACTGCGGTACAAAGCCAAAGAAACGGGCGCGCGCGCTGGCGCAAAGGGCTCTGGCCTGCGCCCCCGACCAATAGCGGTCAAAGTGATGCGTCTCATCAGGTTGTTGTGAATAGTATGACCCGCCACCGGGCGCGCGCAGCAAGCCGAGGATTTCCAGCAGCAATGTCTTGCCAGTCCCGGATTGGCCAGTCAAACCGATCACTTCGCCGCCCTTTATTGACCATTGCCCCGACCGCAGGGTAAATCGCCGTTCACCATCACCCAAGGTGACCGTCAGGTCATTTATACAAAGCTGATGACCCGCAAAATCCATCTATGGCAGAACGTCGAATGGCATCGCAAATACCATTTCTCCGTCCGGTGCCCCGTCATAAAGCGCAGTCCACACCGAGGCATCAAACAGCCATTTGCGATACTGCGTCAGTTTCTGCCGCATCCCGTCAATGATTGAGCGGCGCATCATCGCCGACTGCACCCAGCGATCTTCGTCCATCTGCAAAAGCTGACTGCGGTAAGGAAGGTTTTCAAGGTATTCTAGGGCGCCCCCCAAGGTGTCCGCATCGGCATTGACCCGCATGTCAGGATTGGTCGCCATATCCGCGATCACCCCGCGCACCTGTTGAAAGAAATTGACAGCATCGCCGCTGTTTTGGCTTTGTTCGCCGAGGCGGATCAGATTGTCCAAAAGCTCTGCCATTGTTGCCATCTCATTTTTTGAAATCAGCAATCTTGGTTCGATGGCCAGATATTGCGGAGCCTCGACAGCCTTGTCGCTGACCCAGCCGCGAATGACGTCAGGCGCCTGTGTGCCGCGCTGCGCCCCAAGATAGGCAAGCCGCATCGCCCGCCCTAGGGCAATCAGATCTTCGCCCGCTTCATCATCCTTCAGCAGCGTTTGTTCGCCGCGCGCGACGCGAACATGATCGGTGATGGCGGTGACAAGGCGTGTTGCCACACCTTCAAATGCGTCCTCTGATCCACCTTCGATGGGAAAGTAAAATTCGCGCCCGGCAAAGCGCGACAACTCGCGGTAACGGCTTTCGGCATAGGCATGATTTGCCTCACCGCCCACAGGAGTCTTGAGGTGCAAAGTCATGATAACAATGTTTTTGCCCTCGGCGTCGGCCTGCAATTCGCGCACGCCAATCTTTGAACGGGCGTTTGAATCCTGCGGGTCTTTGGGGCCAGCATCCGTGACAAGAATGACATAACGCGCATCAATCGGATCACCCGACCCCTGTTGCGTCCAGTCGATCTGGTCAATTGCGTCCTCGATTCCGGCAAGGCTGTCTTCGTTGAAACCGGGAGAATTTACGACGGCTACTTTTGTATTGCCGAAGGCTTGTAAAACCGGCGTCTGATCCTGCCTTCGTTCCAGTCCAGCCAGGGTTTTGGTTCGGTATTCCAAACCCGGA
This sequence comes from Paracoccaceae bacterium, assembly GCA_019090405.1. Taxonomy (GTDB): domain Bacteria; phylum Pseudomonadota; class Alphaproteobacteria; order Rhodobacterales; family Rhodobacteraceae; genus NORP181. The sequence goes on along the minus strand of JAHRVZ010000384.1, from coordinate 2,234 downwards.
GCTACGTCAGTATTGTCACGAAACCCAATGGCACCAAAATTCACCAGCTTGCCAATATCCGTACCTGCGATACGTTTAATGGTGTTTTGCAGAACTCTTTGGGTGCGTGCGATATAGGTTTCCATAGATTGAGTCGTGTCCAACACAAACACGATCCCAACATCAAAATCCTTTTGATTTTCATCCCCACCAGATTCTACACCGCTCTGTTGTTTGAGAGGTATCGAAGCGATCTCCATCAGCAGAATATCTTCGTAGTTGAGCGGATGCAGTTCCTCTACGAAATCCAGAACCGGCATCACATAAAGGTCATCGCGGATGTTAACGAATTCTTCGGGTTCGATTGATACAACGCCATGGTCGCCATTGGAAATCCCGGCTTTGGCCTCTGCAAGCAGACGGTCCTGAACTTGCAACATGGCCTCGTGGTTCAACAGCCAACGCAATTCTTCCTCGTTGCCAAAGATCAATTGCCGCCTGCGATCAGCGGCATTCGTGAACGCCCCAACAATGTTCTGACGCCAGTCGACCACTGCGCTGGTTTTCACCCAACCGTTGGGATCGCCGTTGATCGAAGGGCCAACCTGTTTCCAGTCGCCCTGAACTGCAAAAACATACAACGGCTGAAAGGCCGAAAACTGCTCAATTACCGGGCCATCCGCGTCGTCATGAAGCGTCGCGCCTGGCCGGGTCAAAACCCGTTGATAGAGCGTTTTTGTGCCCTCCATCAGCATCGGTTTTGCCAGCAGATTTTGGGACGTGGCGGTTAGAATGGCCAAAGCAGCCAGCAAAGTCAGTCGTTTGAACATATTTCGTTCCTCATTGTCCGCAGTTATCTGCTACGGATCCACGCACCAAAGTGTCCGACATTGTTGCCATGCGTTCGCAAAGCGCGCTGAGGTTTTCACCGGCGTCTTGTGATCCGGCAGCGACCGAGCGAGCATAATAATCGGCTGCCGTTGCAGGAGCATCAGCAAAGGTTAGCCCGATTGTGGTTTCCATGGTGTCATCAAGTACTTCACTGTCATAAACCACCCCAAATAGCCTAAGAGCCTCGGCATCATCAGCCGCAGCCCCCTGTTCAAGCAACGTAAGTGCTGTGTCCGCGGACACCTTGCCTGCGCAGTCACGCAAGGCCGCATTTTGGGCGGCGAACCCATCAAGGCCGCGCAAAATCTCAAGCCCACAGGTGTCTTGGACGACGGCGATTTCCGGTTCTTTCACGGGTTGTTCTTCTGGTAGCGGTTCTTTGAGCACAAAAAAGTAAACCGCCGCCGCAATCGCCGCGATTATCAGCACCGCAATGACCCACATCAGCGCCTTATTGGTTTTGGCGGGTTCATCTTTCTGAATGTCCTTGTCCGGCTGTTGTGTCGGCTCTGGCTCTGCGGGGACGGTTAATGGCTCTGGGTTTGTTGCGGATTGCTGAATTGGCTTTTCTGATGGCAATTGTGGACTTTGTTCAGTCTCTGAAACAGGGGGTGGTGGTGCCCCGGTGGTGATACCACCGATCTTGGCTGCTCCCGGTGCAGGAACGATGTCTTCTGGCCATGAAATATCTTGCGATACATCACCAACCGTTAGGCGAACCGTGGCGTATTCGTCGATCTGGTTGACAATTTCCGGGCCAATGATGACCCGCGCAACGGTGCCTTCGCGTACAATGGCGTAAGGGCCGAACATGACCCTTGTTGCCTGCCACCCCTTTTCGCCAAGATAGCGCTCGGAATAATTATCAAACAGAAAAACCTCGGCGGTTTCTCCGGCAATCTGGTCAGATTCCAAGGTTAATTCGGCAAAGCCACCCCGTGGGTGCGCGCGATCCGGGCGGATATCAATCACAGCGAAACCTCTTCGGCCAGACCACCCAGAATTTTCCCCAATGCAAGGTTCTGGTCGATGTTGATTTCGCCGCCATCGGTATCTTTTGCATTGCCGATAAACAAGGCTTCGAGCGTATAAACCCAATCAGTCCAGGTCTCTTGGGCAGCGGCCCGTTGGTCGACGGGCAAATCAAAAGCGTTGTCGGACGTTGGACGATCCGAGAATACCGGGCGCAAAGTTCCGTCGGCCAGCTCGACACTTGGTCTTTCGTTAGCCGACAATTTGGCGGTACCCAAGGTCTGGATAAAACTGTTTATCGCTTCGCTACAGACGATGGCCGCTGGGGCGGCCTGTTTGTCCACCGTCAACCCATAGTCGATCGCCTTGAGTTGCCGCATGATGTCGCCCGG